>CALZKX010000025.1 GCA_945788155.1 uncultured Flavobacteriaceae bacterium | reverse complement strand
TTGTCATCAACTGTTATTAAATTATAGGCATGAAATAAATTGTCCTTTCTTCTATTTGCACGAATAGAATGTTCTAAATACTCAAGACTTGTATTTACAAAATCTTTTAAACTATGTAATGAGATTTCGGCTTTTCGTCCTGAAAATGCATGATTGTAGATTTGATTTCTATAATTACTTGCTGCCTTAAGTAATGGCTCTAACATTTGTATACGTTGAGCATCGTTAAAACTGTTTGATAACAAATTTTTATGAGTTGTTAGTGTGTCATGAATTTTGTTGTAGAATACAACCAATTCTGTTGAAATCTCGAATGAATCATCATTTGTATTTTCAAAAATTGTTTTAAAGAAATCCAAGAAGCGACGTAAGTAGTAAAGTGTTACCATTGACACGCCATTACCAACCAAAGCGTTGTTGGCATCGTTCCATTCAGGTCGTTGTGTATTCATCCAGATACCAGCTTCAGGTATGAAATTGGAGAGTTTTGCAAGCGTTGTTGCCAATATTTTTTCAATGAAATTTACTTTTACAATAAATCTGTTCTCATCTCTCAACAAAGCTCCATCAGCACCAAGTTCTAAACGTTCCTGACGAATTTTAGCGTCCAATGATTCATCAAATTCTATCGTGTCTTTTGGATTGTTGATGATGCTTTTATAATCTTTTATCCTATAAGGAACATTTGCATAAACAAAAAAATCTTTATTAAAATAGTCTTGCAATTTTCCAGGTTTACGCTCTTCAATAAACTCTAAAAACTTAAGCAAATATATAATTTGGTGATCTCCCCAATATCCAATGTATGACCAAGGATCGTCAGGCTCAATGGTTTCCCAATCAAACCCATCCTTTGTTACACGATACGGATTATAACCCTCGAAGGTTGTTGCATTTAAAAATTTATGAATCATACTTTCAATAAACTCAGGAAACGCAATTGCTAAAGCCTCCCAGTTTTGAAAAATATCGCGCCAATTACCTTCGTAATCCAGTATTTTAGAGCCATCAACCTCGCTTCGTGTGTTAATTGAAAATTTATTCCAAGGTCTGCTTGGGTCGCCATGACGACGACTAAAACGCAATGGCATATACTCTAAACATAAACGCCTAAAGTTTGGGTCATTACTGCTGTTTGCTAAATCACGAAGTTTGAAAAGAGTAAAGGTACCTGACAAGCCATCAATGATTGTTTCATTGTTTCTTGCTACTTTTTTATTTGCTTTTGAAATATAATTTTTAAAATCGCTTTTCTCAATCTGATAATTATGATCAAAAATGCCACCACGCATGATGTTGAATAATGTATTGGAAAAATGTCTGGTATCCCTAAACTTATCTTCGGTTAATTGGATGCCATCTGAAGAGCCATTAAGTGCAATTAAACGTTGTGTTCCAAAATCTATATTATCCTTTACTGTATGTATTAGGTTAGAATCTTCCTGAATACTCTTGGATAAAGCTGTAATTTCGGAATGGTTTTGATTTACATTAGCAATTATCATCCACTGCTTTTCCTCTTTAGGATGTAATTCTATGGTATCATTTAAAAAATAAGCTCCTTTTTCGGCTTTTACATCAACTTCTTGATTGATTTGTTTGTGATTTCTAAAAGCTTGTAATTGTAATGAAGACAGTATATATTTTGGATTTTCCAATCCCAATGACCAAGCAATATTTGCTTTTAAAGCTTCGCTAGGCTCTGCTTTATCTACAATAATAGCGCTTAAAGCAAAAACACCCAACCCTGAATTTTCTTCTAATTCGTTACGTTTATAAGCATCGACCAAATTACTGCTTTGGTTTTGCAAATCACTTCCAACGCCGTAAGGCATGATGTTTTGAATACCATCTAATAATGATACTATTACTGAGCCTTCGCTATGATTTATTAGTGTAGATTCTCTTACAAAACCATAAATATTACTAGAACTCCATTGGTATCTAAAAGTAAGGTCTAAGTCATGATTAACTTCCTCAAACATTACTTTGTTACCATATTCGCTTTTATATAAGTTTCTAGTGATTTGATACAAACCATCAAAACGATCTGAAAATGGTTCCCAAATTTTAGATTTCCCATATTGCTCTACTAAAAAAATAGATTTACTTCCAGTAATATCTGCTGATTCTGTGATTTTATCATCCGTATAATATGGAAACAACGCATATTCAGCATTTTTTCTACCAGCCGTTAAACCACCATTACTAGATATAAACATCCAGTGGTTAGAGTCGCTCACAATACTCATAAAAAATGACCGCATAGCATCGCTATTGGAAATTTTATAATAGTTCTCCTTATTTATTTTTACAACTTCTATAGTAGTATCGTTGTTTAATATGTTATGCTCTATATTATTCATTAAATATTTACTGTTAAAAAAACCCAGACAAAAAAGTTTATTGATATACTCTTATATAATCAATCTCCATTGTTGATTGCGAAAAATTTGGGTCGATAGAAAACCAATTTCCACCCATAGCAATGTTTAGAATAAAAAATTGAGGATTATCAAAAGGCCATGTCGATGCATTTTTAACTGTTGGGTTATACTCATATAAAAAATTATCGTCTAGAAAGAACTGAAGTTTGTTTTCGGTCCATTCAAGCCCATACACATGAAATTCTGTTGCAAAATCTGTAACTGTAGTTTCTCCAACAGTAGTGTCAGGGCAACCTCCAGAGCAAGAAGGTGTGTGCGTTGCACTTGATACTATAGTTGGGTTGTGTCCCCAATGTTCCATGATATCAATTTCGCCAGATGCAGGCCAACCAACAGTGTCAATGTTTGCTCCTAATAGCCAAATTGCTGGCCAAGTTCCTCCTCCTTCGGGAAGTCTTGCACGAACATCAATTTTACCATAAGTAAATTCATATTTATTCTTTGTAGTCATTCTGGTAGAGGTATAATTATAACCTTCGTAAGTTTCTTTTTTAGCAGTAATCTTCAATAAACCATTTTCTATTATTACATTATCACTTCTATCGGTATAATACTGTGATTCGCCATTGCCCCAACCACATAAATCTGGGCAACCATTTCCTATTTCAAAATTCCACTTAGAGCTATCTGGTGCTCCATCTACATTAAATTCATCAGACCAAACCAACTGTGTTCCATCACTTACATAAACTGTAACATTTTTAAATGTACTTATGAATTGTCCTGTGCTTGAATAAGCAAAAACCGAAACCAAATAGTCGTTAATGCCTTGATTTACAAATGTATAATTAGTATTGCCACTAGTATTTTGAACTTCATCATTACCAAACTTAAAAACATATCTAGCAGCATTAGTAGCTGAGGCTGCAACCGTAACTTGCCCAGAACCATCACCATTAGGGTTAGAAGTATTTGCGCCAAAAATTTCAATATTCAAAACTAAATTTGATGGAATTATGTCCTGTGGTGGATTGATAACGGTATCGTCATTTCCACCACTAGAACATGAAAAAGCTAAAAAAATTACTAACAATTTAAAATTGCTTAAAAAGCTATGGCTAAATGTGTGACTAACTCTTTGTATCATAAAAAACATATCTTGTTATGCAACCTTAAGCAAGGTATTGGTTTTCTTATTCTGGCACTAACCTAAACCACCAATCGAACTGACCGTTTCCATCTGTTGAGCGTAGTACTATTTCGTTAGCAGAGCGACTAATTATTTCATACTTATGATCACCACCAATATAATATCCAATAAAGGCAAGACCACCAAGATTAATTGTCTCAACACCTCCTGGTGCAGTTAAAGCATATGTAGATTCATAATTATTGTATTGGTAGGCTTCAAGATCATCTCCTACTACATTTCCACCAGATCCTCCTAGTTCTTCTATTAGACCAATTCGACCGAAAACATCTCCATTTGTAATGTGTTCAAATCTGCCATCTTCATGAAAAATATAACGGTCGTCGTATACACCTGCATCTGCTTTAGCATTTGTTTGATCACTACCATTAGGATAGTATTCGCCAAATCTTGTGCCTCCAACAGGCCCTAAGCCAAAATGCTCTGGCAAATCGCCTGCAATTCTCCATGATTTTTGACTATTATTATTTAGTATTGTTATTAATTCTGCAGGAGGTTCATAAAGTGCTAGAACATCAACTTCAAATGTTTTTGATGAAGAAACCCCTCCATTGCCAAAAGCAATTACAGTTACAGTATATGTATTGTTACCAAGAACAGTAAAATTGTGTTCTACATACCCTCCGTTTTGAAGTTTTGTATCATTCTGTATTATGAAATGAAATGTAATAGCATTATTTGCTGTAGCAGAAAACTTTACTAAACCACTACCTAACCCAGGAGCATCTGTTACATCGTCAAATTCTCCATCTTCATCAATATCATCAAGATAAGTAACAGACATTTCAATGTTGCTTGGAGCAATAATCTCGCCTACTGAAAAGTCATCATCTTGACATGATGTTGTAAAAAGTACAACACTAATTAAAACTAAAATATATTTAAATTTTTTCATGATCTATTTTTTCTAATTATGAAAATAAAGGTTATCAATATATACTGTAGCGCTAGCTCCAGTTGTATCAAAAAGTAGTTGTGTCACTGCTGAAGGATCTATATTATAATCTCCCAATGGAATTGTAACACTCACCCAAGTTCCGGTTACTATATTTGGCACAAATTTAATATCTTCTTCACCAACAACTGTATTTACTATTTTTAAGCCTAAAACTGTTGCATCTGGTGTCCAGTAATCAAAATGAACAAATTTCATTCCCGATAAATTTGTTGGGTTGCCATAATCTGTAACAATACCTGTATAATTTAATAAATCGTACTGCCAAATATTATTCCCTCCAATATCTATAGGCGTTAATGTTGTTGTTTGTCCCCAATTAGGGTTTAGTTCACTTATGCCAACACTTGTATAGCTATCACTAAAAATAGACATTACATCACTAGCATCTATAACAGGCTCTGGAGCTATAACGATTGGTTGTGTTCCAGTTTCTGAGTAGAAATATAAATTATCTACATACACTTTTGCGCTACCTCCAGCAGTATCAAACAATAATTGGGTTACTCCAGATCTATCAATGGCAAAGTCATTTAATGGAATGGTTACACTTACCCAAGTGCCTCTTACACCTGGTTCAGCAACAGTTGAAACCCAAGCAATATCTTCTTGACCAACTACTGTGTTAACAATTTTTAAGCCTAATTGTGTTACATCTGGTGTAAAATAATCGAAATGCACATAGTCCATTCCTGACAAGTTGGTGGGATTTCCATAATCCGTTACTATTCCTGTAAAGTTAAGTGCTTCATATAACCAAATGTTATTTCCAGCTATATCAACAGGGGTTAAAGTTGTTGTTTGTCCCCAATTAGGGTTAAGCTCACTTATGCCAACACTTGTGTAGGCATCGCTAAAGATAGAGATAACATCTCCTGCTCCATACGTTGGTGTTGGCGCATTGTACTCTGGCATTGTTGCTACTGTTGATGGTTTGTAGAAATATAAATTATCGATAAACACTGTTCCTGCTGCCCATGGATCTCCAACAAATTTCAGTTGAAATATTTCAGTAACAGTAAGTCCTTGATCGGTATAATCTGAAATTGGAATTTCAATAGTTGTCCATTCTCCTGCAGTTAAATCACTCCAAACAGGCGCTTCAGTAGCTCCTCCAGCAGTATTATTAATTAGCGATGTTTCTATTCTTGTAGCATCTCCAGATGTCCAAACATCCATATGCAAGAACTCCATTCCTGAAACATCTACAGAGGTACCATCAGCCAAGGCAATCCCTTGGTAACTTAAATTAATGTATTGCAACATCTCGTCTCCATTCAAATCAAACAAAGCCCAACCGCTACCTTGACCTCCTTGTCCCCAATCTGGGAAATAATTAGTTCCTGACACATCGGTATAAGTTGAACTAAATATTGAAATAACATCTTGAGCATCTCTAATAGGTTGCGCAGGAGCAGAAGCAATAGGTTGTAAAATTTCGGTTACTACAAATTCTTCTATATATTCTGTCGTTTCTATTGCGGCACCCATAGCGACAGTTCTAATAGTATATGTACCTGGTTCTTGATAAATATAAGATGCTGTTTCACCTATATTGGCTATTACAGGATCATCATTTCCAGGTTCTCCAAAATATACTTCAAACGATATGGCAAAATCTGCATTTGCCGTAACGTTAACTTGTTTTGAAATTGCCACATCGTTTTCTATAAGCACATCTAAATTCTCAGGTGCCTTGAAAGATACTACCAGTGGTTGTTCAATTTGGGTTTTTAAACCAGTAATACCTACAGCCTCAATACTTACAGTATAACTACCTTCTGCATAGGTGTTCGAAACAGATTCGCCAGCAACAACTTCTACTGGAGTTTCATTTCCATCACCAAAAACAATATTAAACAATGAAGCACCAACAGCATTAGGTGTAATATTTACTAAGCCTGTATTGTCTTGCGTTACTTGCATTAATGCTGTTACATTTGTTGGTGCGACAACATCATCTAAAAAATCTAGATTTTCATCGTCGGTACAGTTCCATATTAAAAGTAATACGAAAAACGTGCTAATTATAAATTTAATTTTTTTCATAATAATATTTTTTAATATCCTGGATTTTGATTCCATCTATTTCC
>CALZKX010000024.1 GCA_945788155.1 uncultured Flavobacteriaceae bacterium | reverse complement strand
GTAATGCCTTTTTTTTGTAAACCCTTTGCAGAGCTACAACATTTGGTAAAATTGTTCATAAACATAACATTTAGATTTAATTAAAATTATTTTAACATTTTACAATAGCATTTCTGCCATCTACATAACTTAAATAAGTACTGTAAATACACAGTAGATGAAGGGCGTTACAAAAAAGATATTATTAAATAAATTAATAATATAATTTACTGTAAATCAATGACTAACAAAAGCTAGGCACTAATAATAAAATGTGCTAATAATCAATAAATTGTTGTGCTATTAAACAATTATTTTTTGGGTAGTAAAACAATTATAAAGTGATGTAGGTTTTCACGTAAAATTGTTTGAACTGTTAAATAAATACACGAGATACTTATTCAATTCAAAATTAGAGCATCTTCAACGTTATTCCAAATGAGTTCAACTAATATTTAGGTATTTAAACGAAAAATAAGGTCTATTTCTAATTCAAAAGCTCCTCATTATCAATAGTTACGGTATTTAGGAAAGAAATTGAGGCTATAATATCATCGTGCAAAAACCTGTCTTCATTGACAAAAGAAACGGCTTTTCTATATGTAATAAGAAACGCTTCTAGAAAGGATGATGTTTTTAAAGGCAGTCTAAAATGGAGAGCTTGTGAAGCGTTAAATAATTCGATTGCTAAGACACGTTCTACATTATTTACTAATTGAAAAGCTTGGGTTGCAGCATTGGCACCCATGCTTACATGATCTTCCTGTCCGTTTGATGAAACAATAGAATCTACACTTGCAGGCGTTGCTAATTGCTTGTTGGCACTCACTATGCTTGCAGCAGTATATTGCGGAATCATTAAGCCAGAGTTTAACCCAGGATTATCTACTAAAAAAGGTGGTAACCCTCTATTGCCAGAAACTAATTGAAACGTTCTTCGCTCAGATATGTTTGCCATTTCTGCCATGGCAATTTTTAAATAGTCTAAAGCTAAAGCCAGTGGTTGTCCATGAAAATTACCTCCTGAAATAATTTTATCTTCTCCTATAAATATATTAGGATTATCGGTAACTGAATTAATCTCGGTCACAAATGTTTTCTTGACAAACTCCAAAGTATCTTTGGTGGCACCATGTACTTGTGGGATGCACCTAAATGAGTAAGGATCTTGTACGTGCTTCTTTTTTTGTACTATTAATTCACTATCTTCTAAAAACTCACGGATTCTTTTGGCAGTTTTTAATTGTCCGTTGTGTGGTCTAACTAAATGGACTAATTCGTTAAAAGGTTCTATTCTACCATCATAGGCATCTAGTGCGAGAGCTCCAATGACATCGGCTAAATAGGAAAGCTTATACGATTTTAATAATACATATATACCATAAGCGCTCATAAATTGCGTGCCGTTAAGTAGTGCAAGTCCTTCTTTAGATTTTAGTTCTATGGGATTCCACTTATATTTAGCATTTACTTCTTTAGCTTTTCTCACTTCACCTCTATACCATACTTCTCCATCTCCTATTAAAGGAAGTGACAAATGTGCTAGTGGTGCTAAATCTCCTGATGCTCCTAATGAACCCTGTGTATAAACAACTGGAATTATGTCGTTATTATAAAAATCAACCAAGCGGTTAACAGTTTCTAACTGGCTTCCGCTGTGTCCATAACTTAAGGATTGGATTTTAAATAACAACATGAGTTTTACAATCTCTTTTGGAACCAAGTCTCCAGCACCACATGCGTGTGACTTCATTAAGTTTTCTTGCAATTTTGTTAAGTTCTTAGAATTGATCTTAACATTATAAAGTGAACCAAATCCTGTATTGACACCATAAATAGGATCTTTATGAGATGCCATTTTATTGTCTAAATAGGCTCTGCAATTAATAATTCTTTCCTTGGCTTCATTAGACAGTTGGAGTTTTTTCTCTTGGGTTAGAATATCATTGATGGCATTAAGGCCCAATGTATCGCTAGTAATATAATGTATGTTGCTCATGTGCTTTTATTCGATTTCAAAATTCAGCATTCAAAAAAATATATCCAAATAAATGTTAATTATAATGTAATTAAAATATAAATCTTTCAGAATCTAATATTTTTGCGGTTAATAATGTAAATGTATATTAAAATATGAGAAAAGTTTTGACGCTTTTTATTTTGTTGGTCACTGTAATAGCTTGTAAAAATGAAACAACTAACCCTGTTTCTATTTCTGGAATTATTAAGAACCCAATGATGAACGCTATTGTTATTAATGGACAACATATAAACAAGACTATTAATTTGAATGCTGATGGCTCTTTTGCCGAAACGCTACCAATAGAAACCAATGGTTATTTTACACTTACATACGGTACTAAAAATTCTCTATTATACTTAAAACAGGGTAGCGATCTAAAAATTAGTTTTGATGCTGAATCATTTAATTCAAGTGTAGCATTTGATGGCAATGTCGCTAATGAAAATAACTACCTAGTTGCTAAATCAAAGTTTTACGAAGATAATGCCATAGATTATCAAATACTGTTTAATATGGAACCGTCTGGATTTTTTCAAGCTATAAATAAGTTGAAAACAAAAACAGATGATTTTTTAAACAAAGCAACAAATATAAATGCTGATTTTAAGGCCTCAGAAAAAAACAATAATTACTTTGACTACTTGGTTAAACTACAAGTATATCCTTCTTATCATGAATATTTTGTCAAGAATGAAGATATCCAACTATCCGAAGCGTTTAAAAAACCTTTTAAAGATTTTGACTATGAAAATGAAGCGTATTACCTGAACTTTAACAATTACAGGCAAATTGTACTCAATTATTATACTGAAGCCATTTACAACAACAATATCACTACACTGCTTAGCGAGCTGGAAAAGCTTGATGCACCTACAATGAAAAATGACATAGCCAAATCGCTGAGCAAAAACATTGAACTAGCTTATGATAACAATGAAGCACTATATAATGGTATTATTGCTGTTTCTGATGATGAAGCGTTTAACAAGAAGCTAACTGCACAATATAATAAGATTAAGTCTTTATCCAAAGGTATGCCTTCTCCTAAGTTTGTGAATTATGAAAACCACAAAGGAGGCAAAACATCGCTTGACGATCTTAAAGGGACGTATTTATATATCGATATTTGGGCCACTTGGTGCGCACCTTGTATTAGCGAGATACCTTTCTTAAAGGATTTAGAAAAACAATATAAAGGAAAAAACATTGAATTTGTAAGTATCTCTATTGATAGACCCAATGCTTATGAGACTTGGTTTAAAATGGTAGCAGATAAAAATTTAGGTGGCATTCAATTAATAGCTGATAGTGATTGGCAATCGCAATTTATAAAGGACTATAACATCATTGGTATTCCAAGGTTTTTAATAATTGATCCAGATGGAAACATTGTTAGTGCTGATGCTACTAGACCTTCAGACCCTAAACTCATAGACCTGCTCAATACATTAATTTTATAGTTTGTAACTATATATACATCTCTTCATCAGTATCTTTTTGCTCTTCACTCTCGTTTTGTTCTTGAGGTGGTTGCTCTGGTTGTTTGAACAAATCTATATATGCTTCGCCTAAATAGTCTATAATATGACTAGCGATTAAGCTTTGGTAACCAAAATCTTCTAAACCAATATCTGCAGCTCTACCATGTAAATAGACTCCAAAAATTGAAGCTACAATAGGTTCATAGCCTTGCGAAACCAATCCAGTAATAATTCCAGTTAACACATCACCACTCCCAGCCGTTGCCAACCCTGGATTCCCAGTAGAATTAATATATAATTTATTTTGATATACAACAATGGTGTTAGCGCCTTTTATAACAAGAACAATTTTGTACTTCATTACAAAGGATTTTGCCTTTTTAAGCTTTTCAAAATCGTCTTTCCAGCTTCCAATGAGTCGCTCCAACTCTTTTGGATGTGGCGTTAACACTGAGTTTTTAGGCAATAATTTTATTAATGCTTTTTTTGTAGATAGAATATTTATACCATCAGCATCAATTACTAAAGGTGTTTTATTCGTTTTTAAAAAAGTTTCAAATGCATTAATGGCTTTTTTGGCTGTTCCTAATCCAATTCCAATTCCTATAACTGTTGGTTCTATATCAAAATCAATTATTGAAATTACATTCTCATCGTCATTGGTAATAACCATGGCTTCAGGCAAAGCCGTTTGTAACACATTATAACCGCACTTTGGAATATAACTGGTTACTAATCCTGCTCCAGAAACCAATGCAGCACGACTTGCCAATACAACGGAACCCATTTTGCCATAGCTACCTCCTATTATTAAACTATGCCCATAAGTCCCTTTATGAGCAAATTTTTCACGAGGTTGATACATTGGCAGCACTTCGTATTTACCAACAAGCTCAGCCTCAGTTTCGGTTGTGTGCAAAAATTCTTTGTCCAACCCAATATCTATGACTTCCCATTGCAACGTGTATTTTGCTGTATCAGGCAAAAAGAAAACTAACTTTGGAGACGCAAAGCTTAATGTGTGATTTGCCCAAACTACGCCATTTTCATCTTCAGGAACTTTATCGGCGTATAGACCCGATGGCATATCAACAGATAAAGTAAATGCCATTGATGCTCTAAAATGTTTAAATAAGGCTTTTACCCAATCATCAGATTCTCTATTCAATCCAATGCCAAAAACAGCATCTACAATAATATCATCTCGGTGTATCTCTGGAAAATCTTCTTTGGAGCTAAGCAATGTTGGCCAGTCTTTGGTAACATTTTTAATTCTTTCATAATTTTTCAAAAAATCTTTAGAACGTTTATCGCTACAATTAACCACAAAAGTATTTACATTATAACCATGTGTAATTAAGTGTCTAGCAATTACTAAACCATCTCCTCCATTATTACCTATGCCACAAAATACATGAATTGGTACTTGTGCACCTTGCATTCGCATGTGTAGCCAATTAAATATTTGTGTTCCAGCACGCTCCATTAAATCGGTAGGCGATATATTTTGACGCTGTGTTGTAAGAATATCTCCCTGATAAATTTGCTCTTTAGCGAATATTTTCATGTACTAAAATTTCTATTACTGCAATAAATGCAATTTTAAAGGTAAATCTACTTGAAATTATAAATAAAATGACGCTCAACTTATAATAATGCAAAAATTACTCATTGGTTTTTTTATTTGTATAAAAGTAATACATTTGAAATGTATGCTGAGCCAAATGAACAATTTAAACCAAAGTACTGAATTTATTACTTCCTTTAACGGAAGTGTTTTGTTTTTTGGTAGAGCTTCCACAGTTATTACAACCCTTTGGGGTTGCTAATTATTTTTACCTTCCCGT
>CALZKX010000023.1 GCA_945788155.1 uncultured Flavobacteriaceae bacterium | reverse complement strand
TCTTTTTCTTCTCCATTCACATTAAAGGTCCAAGTAAACTCTTGGACGGCTTTAGGCGCATCTTTTGGTGTACTCATGTTTTCTATAAGGTTATCGCCTATTTTGTAGGCTCTAAAATCCACAGTTGGCAAATGCATTAATACATGATACCCAAACCATAAAGACCAAATAAAAGTGGCCAACGCAACGATGGTTGTTGGTAATTTTGCAAAAATGGGTTTGATGTGTTTTAAACCAAAAAAGAGTACCAAAATAAATATTAGTAATATAATGTCTTTGGTAAAGCTTTCCCATGGTGTTAATTTTAGTGCATCACCAAAACAACCACAATCTCTTACTTTATCAAAATATGCCGAATAAAACGTGAGAAATGTGAAGAACACAATCATTACCAATAAGCTCCATACGGTAAATTTAGGTTTATAGCCAATTAACAAGAACACACCTAGTACAACTTCAAAAACCACTACTATAACAGATATCCCTAAAGCATAAGGTTCTAAAAATGGAATATTTAACACATCTGTACTGAAGTATTCCTGTAATTTATATGAAAACCCTAAAGGATCGTTAAGTTTTATTAATCCTGAAATGATAAATAGAACGCCAACTATTATTCTACTTATTTGTGTTATGTACCTCATAGTATTTTATAAAAATTTGAAATTTCAAAAAAACTAAATTCCAAAACTTACTCAAATGGAATTCTATGATTTAGAAATCTATTTTAATTTATTGATTATCGTTGATAAAATTTTTCTTAATTCTCCTGCTTCAATTATTAAACTTTCAATTCTATCCATTTCATTTTCATTTAGTGCTTATAATAATTTGAGCCAATATTCACTTTCTTTAGCTTCTTTTCTTGATATCTTAATTCGAAATTTTAAATCTTTATCTCCAAGCTTTTCATTTCCTTCAATATAATTTGCTCCTACAGAACCTGAAGATTTAATCAACTGTTTGCCATCTTCAATATTCGAAATTGTCTTTTTTAAATCTTTAACTAAAAAGCGACAGTCTCTAGCAAATTCAAATGTTCTATCTTCTAAACTAAATGTTTTATTGCTACTCAACTCTTTTTGGAATTTAGTTTTTGGGATTTGAAATTTACTCTTTTAAATGTACCAATGCGAATACTGCATAGTTTATCATATCTTGATAATTAGCATCAATACCTTCGCTTACAATAGTTTTTCCCAAATTATCTTCTATTTGTTTTACTCGTAATAGTTTTTGCAAAATCAAATCGGTTAAAGAACTTACGCGCATATCTCTCCATGCTTCGCCATAATCATGGTTTTTGTCTTGCATTAATTGCTTTGTGGTTGCTACTTGCTCATTATAGAGCACAGTAGCTTCATCTACCGATAAATCTGGTTGTTCAACCACACCTTTTTCCAATTGTATTAGAGCCATAATACAATAGTTAATTATTCCAATAAACTCACTAACTTCACCTTCATCTACTTTTTGCACTTCGTTTTGCTGCAAACCTCTTATGCGTTGTGCTTTTATAAAAATTTGATCGGTTAAAGATGGTAGCCTTAGTATTCTCCAAGCGCTTCCGTAATCTTTCATTTTTTTCACAAACAGCTCTCTGCACGTGGTTATAACCTCGTCATATTGTTTTGAAGTATTTTGCATAAAGTCAATTGAATTTTGCGTAAATTTCGCTTAAATTTATGAATGTTCAAAAGTTTAACGCTTAAAGTTCTAAGTTTAAGACTTGAGTAATTAATCCTTGATTAATTTTTATAAACGCACAACTGGTAAACATTGTTTAATTTAAAAAGATTCCTGCTTTAAAAGGAAATAATATGACCATTAATTGTAAAGGAACACTTATTGATTTATCTACACCTAAGGTCATGGGAATTTTAAATATTACTCCAGATTCTTTTTACGATGGTGGACACTACAAAAATAATGCTTCAATTTTAAATCAAGTTGAAAAAATGCTGAGCGAAGGTGCCACTTTTATTGATCTTGGTGCTTACAGCTCGCGTCCAGGAGCAAATCATGTAAGTGAAACTGAAGAGTTAAATCGAATCATTCCGATAGTTGAATTGCTTGTTGCAAAATTTCCGGACATTAACTTATCCATTGACACCTTTAGAAGTAACATCGCAAAAAAATGTATAGGTGCTGGAGCAGCTATGGTAAATGATATTTCAGCAGGACAACTAGACTCAACAATGCTTGAAACCGTTGGTAAACTTAATGTGCCTTATATTATGATGCACATGAAAGGCACACCACAAACCATGCAACAATTTACAGATTATGAAGATTTAATTAAAGACATAATCTATTACTTTTCTGAAAGAATTACTGAAGCCAGATCACACAAAATAAACGATATTATTATTGATCCAGGTTTTGGTTTCTCAAAAACACTTGAGCAAAATTATAAACTTTTAAATAATTTGAAATTGCTTAATATAATAGGATTACCAATACTTGTTGGTGTAAGTAGAAAATCCATGATTTATAAATTATTAAATAATAGCCCAAACAAGGCATTAAATGGCACCACATCGTTAAACACCATAGCCTTGTTAAGAGGCACAAAAATACTACGTGTTCACGATGTAAAAGAAGCTATGGAATGTGTAAAACTCACCAATCAACTCAATTAATGAGACATTTATTTTTAACCATTATCACTTTAAGTTTGTTTACCTCATGTAACAAACGTGTTGTACAATTACCCGAAACCACTAATCAAGATATTACTAAAGTAATTGATGTTTCTGCTATATATATGTTTTATGACGAAGAAAATGATAGTATAAAGTTTAACCGAAGAAATATGATTGGCACGACTAATTGGTTGGTTAATATTGATAAGCGCTTAACCTTAAAACAAATACTGCCTCATTTACAGTACTTACAAGAAAAACGACAAAGTGATGGCATGCATAAAAACGACAAAGCTCGTAATTATTTTACTTGTAATAATACAGACTTGGAAAATTTATCTTTTATTGAGTTTACTGATGTGGTTTATAGCAAAGAACCTTCTGAAAGCTATTTATTAAAAATGTCTAATTTAAGTGACAGTAAAAACATCGTCTCTATTGGGTTTAAGCCAAATAACGATGTAACTATTTTAAACCCAAACTCTAAATTAAATGTTACAAAGACCAACTTCAAAAATTTAAAGACTAGTTTAAAGGAACTGGATTCACTTGAAAATATAATATATCTTGATTTTCATGAAGCTTTAAGTTTTCAAGAATATATAAACTACAAAAGTCTTTTTTTGGAGCCAGACTTAAAACAAGCCAAATTCTCTAATAAAGAGTTTATTCATAATTAGCTATATTTAATAAAATTTAAAACACCACTCAAGCTTGGAAATATTTGACGACTTATTGAAGTTTACCGTTCTAGATGTTATAGATATTATATTAGTGGCACTCCTGCTCTACTATGTTTACAAGCTTATTAAAGGCACTGTCGCCATTAATATTTTTGTTGGTATTGTTATTATCTACCTCATCTTTTTATTGGTTGATGCGTTGCAAATGAAAATGCTCACCAAAATTCTTGGTGGTTTTATGAGTGTGGGCTTAATTGCTTTAATTGTGGTATTTCAACCAGAAATTAGAAAGTTTTTATTGATGATTGGCTCTACCAACCTTGGCTCCAAAAGCGGTTTGACAAAACGGTTGAATTTTTTAAGGACACAAGCTATTCATGAAACCGAAGCCGAAACAGTTGTAGCAGCTTGTGTAAAAATGGGAAGCTCAAAAACTGGTGCTTTAATTGTTTTAGAACGCAACAATAACCTCGATTTTTTACTGTCTACTGGTGACGAAATGAACATTAAGGTTACACAGCCTATTTTAGAAAGCATTTTTTTTAAGAACAGTCCTTTACACGATGGTGCCATTATTATTGCCAATAACGTCATTAAAGCCACAAGAGTCATACTTCCTGTAAATAACGAAAAAAATATTCCCGAACGCTTCGGGCTAAGGCATCGTGCAGCTATTGGTATTACCGAAAAAACCGATG
>CALZKX010000022.1 GCA_945788155.1 uncultured Flavobacteriaceae bacterium | reverse complement strand
TTTGTTCTATTTGTTTCAATAATAACAATTTTGTTACACTTTAAATTAAAAATTAACTTAATACTTCACTATTTTTGCCAAAATTTATTTTCATGTCACAATTTCATAAACTTACTGTAAAAGAAATTAAAAAAGAAACCAATAATGCTGTCACTGTAGCTTTTGAGGTGCCAAATAACTTAAAAGATACGTTTTTATTTAAGGCTGGTCAATATATAACTTTAAAAACAAACTTAAACGGCAATGAGATTAGGCGTGATTATTCTTTGTGTGTTCCGCCAAAGAGTAATGAGTTAAAAGTTGCTGTAAAAGAGGTGGAAGGTGGCACTTTCTCATCGTATGCAAACAACCAATTAAAAGCAGGAGATGTTTTAGAGGTGGCTCCACCAAAAGGGCGTTTTATTTTTGAACCTGATGCCTCAAAAACAAAAACTATTGCTGCTTTTGCGGCAGGAAGTGGTATTACACCAATTTTAAGTATTATTACATGTGCTTTAGAAGAAGACACAAACAGTAATGTTGTTTTGGTTTATGGAAATAAAACCACTAAAGACACCATGTTTTTAAACGAATTATTAGAGCTTCAACATCAATATAGCAATCGTTTAACTATTAAATTTGTGTTTAGTCAAGCAAATGAACCTAACGCTCTTTTTGGACGCATAGAAAAAAGTACTGTTAACCTCATTGTAAAAAACGAATACAAACACACCACAATTGATGCGTTTTACTTATGTGGTCCCGAAGGTATGATTCATCTTATAAAAGATGTATTGACAGAACATGATATTGCAGAAGAACATATTCATTATGAATTATTTAAAGCAGCTACATCTAGTGCTGATGATTCCAATACGATATCCAATGGTAACACAAAAATTACTGTAATTGTTGATGATGAAGAAACCTCTTTTGAAATGTCCCAAAAAAACACCATTCTTGAAGCTTCCCTTGATGAAGATCTAGATGTTCCTTATTCTTGTCAAGGTGGCATTTGTAGTAGTTGTATAGCACGACTTAAAGAGGGTAAAGCCACCATGCGACAAAACAACATTTTAACAGATAGCGAGATAGCCGAAGGTCTTATTTTAACCTGTCAGGCGCATCCAACTACTAATAAAATTGTGGTAGATTACGATGATGTGTAGGTATTGTAATTGTTAAAAAAGGCATTCAACTAGTTTTTACGTTGTTTGTCTTTATTATTAATCACTTCGTCGAATTGAATAAAAATTTTCTTACGTAAAATTTCTAACTCTTTCAAAAACAAATACATTAGTAGTAGATTTAAACGTTAATCTTTTTTTAGGATTATCTATGTCTATTTATAACGTTTAATCTGGCCTCATTTTATGTGAGGCTTTTTTGTAAAATCGCCTTTACTTTAGAAACTATTTTTTGAGGTGTTATGGTGTTAATTGCTTCTTGGTAGCCATTTGGGAACTTATTACCATAAATAGACGTAGGGATTAAAGGGTATTGGTCTCTGTTAGCCAACAACGCATTTTCTGGATTTTGGTTAAATGGGTAAAAACCAGCATAAGGATGCGTTATTCCCCAAATAGTTATTACTTCTATCCCAAACATTGCTGCTAAATGCGCATTGCCAGAATCCATAGATATCATGAGGTCTAGGTTGGAAATTACATGTAATTCTTCATCTAGCGGAAGCTTGCCTGCAAGATTAATTACATTAGCGTACATGCTGGAAATATTATTTAATTGCTCCATTTCGTTTTCCCCTCCTCCAAAGAGCAAAATGGTATGAGTGGTACTTAGTGTTTTTATAACTTTGTTCATGAGCTCAATCGAGTAAGCTTTACTTTTAAATGCGGCAAATGGCGCAATGCCAATCCAAGGGTTGTTTTTACTGCCAACAATATTTCTAATTTTGTCATTTAATATAGCTGGACTAGGAAACGAAGGTGAACTCATGTCTATTGGATATCCAAGTTTCTCAAAAACATCGGCATAACGTTGATGTGTTGTTTTAAGTTGTTTAAATTTTTTACCAGTGGTCAAGGCTTTTTTTTCTGTTCTTCCTTTATCTACTTGAATGCATTTTTTGCCTATTAAGAATATTTTTAGAATATTGCTTCTAAGGACATTATGTAAATCGGCAATAGCATCAATTTTTAATTGCTTAAGTTCTTTTGATAATTTATAAAGACCGAATATACCTTTATGTTTCCCTTTGACATCCACAGAAAAGACGGTTACATTTTCCAAATCTCTAAAAAAAGGCTTGAAAAATGCTTTGGTTAAAACCGTAAATTTAACTTGTGGATATTGATTAGTGAATTGCCGTAATATGGGAACAGTCATAGCGACATCTCCCATTGCTGAGAGGCGAATTACTAAGATATGTTTAATTTTTTTTGACATAAACGAAAATTATGTCATATTGAGCGTAGTCGAAATATCTTTAAAGTGAGATTCTTCACGTCGTTCAGAATGACAAACAATAATTTATTTCTGTGCTCTTAAAACTGGGTTTAGCTCATCATCATTATACATTTTCATTTGCTTATACACCTTCATGTATTTGTTGCCGTTAGAAATATCTTCAAGCAAATCATCGATAGCAGTAGATAAATCGACACGTTGCTCAAGCAAGACATTCAATTTGTTTTGGCAAGCGTCTTTGTGCTCTTGTGACGCATCGTTTCTAATGGTTTCCAAGTGCATGTGGTAAATTTTAAGTGCTAAAATCGACAACCTATCAATCGTCCAAGCTGGACTTTCGGAGTTTATCTTTGCATTGGGTTTTACAACAACATCTTTATATTTATTTAGAAAATAACTGTCAATATACTCAACCGTATCAGTTCTATCTTGGTTAGAAGCGTCAATCATACGCTTTAATTTTAAAGCAGCAACAGGTTCGATATTTGGGTCTCTAATAATATCTTCATAAGCCCATTGAACCGTGTCAATCCAACATTTTCGATATAACAAATGTGCTATTAAATCTTCATCTTTGTTGTACTTATTTATAAATGGCTGAGCAACTGTATTTAAAACTTTGTAGGTTTTAATAACGTCTAGAAAAATGGTATTTGCTTTGTTTGAAAACATATCTTTGTGCTTATAAAATGCAAATATACTTCTATTTAATTAACTTTGCCCAACCATAATTACGTAAAATGCACATCCATAATCTTTCAAACATCAACTCCATTATAAACAATTTTATTTTTGAAATAAGAGACGTTTCCATTCAAAACGATAGCATGCGCTTTAGACGAAATATTGAGCGAATTGGTGAGGTTTTGAGCTACGAAATGAGCAAAACACTACATTATCAAGCAATTAATGCTCAAACCCCTTTAGGTATTTCAAAATTAAATATGGCAAAAGATGCTATTGTTATTTGCTCTGTTTTAAGGGCTGGTTTACCGCTTCACAATGGGGTTTTAAATTATTTTGATAAGGCTGAAAACGCATTTATATCGGCTTACAGGCATCATTTAAATGATAAAGATTTTGAGATTGTTGTAGAATATATTGCAAGCCCTAACTTGGAAGATAAAACCCTGCTTTTAGTAGATCCAATGTTGGCTTCGGGAAAATCATTAGCATTAACTTACGAAGCATTAAAATCTCATGGAACCCCAAAAGAAATACATATTTTAAGTGTTATTGGTGCCGAAGCTGGTATTGATTATGTAAAAGATGTATTTCCAGAGAATACACATTTATGGATTGCAACCATTGATAAAACCCTAAACGACAAGGGT
>CALZKX010000021.1 GCA_945788155.1 uncultured Flavobacteriaceae bacterium | reverse complement strand
CAGGATTAAAAGTAACAGCATGTACTCTTGCAAAAGCTCCATAACGATTTATACTTTTAATAGTAAAACCAGCTTTTTTCCAAGCAATTGAGTCCGATGCCCTCCAACCATTATTTGGAGTAAATTCAGCACTAAACTGCATACCATCGAATGTTCGTTTTCCAGTTTCTTTATTAATAACCATTTCTGGATGGATCCTTGGAGCTGCCACTGCGTCCTTTATTTCTAATTTCTTATCGATATGTCTTGAAATAGTTTGGGCGATTCCCGATAGAATACGTAATCCACCAGCAGCTCCCAAAACCATGACTGTTTTTCCATCTTTGGTAACTATTGTTGGGGCAATGGTTGTTCTTGGTCTTGAACCTGGAGCCTGATCGGAGTTTGATAAATAGGTTCCCATCGTCGACGCATATACAAAACCTAATCCTGGTGTTATTACTTTAGAACCAAATAAAGGACCAACCGTTTGTGTGATTGAAACAACCATTCCTTGACAATCAGCAGTAACAAAATGTGTAGTATGATGGCTGTCTTTTCCCCATGAAATTCCACTCCAATCGGTATTATCGGCTAATAATTTAGTTGAATTATTAGAATTAAAAAATGAAGTGCTAGATGTTTCAACTTTAGGAATTTTAATTGATGCAGCTTGTTCTTTAGCCCATGATTTACTAGTGACAAGCTCTAAATTTTCTTCTCCATAATCGGCTTCCATTGTATTAATAGATAATGCAAGTGCTTGATTCATTATAGCAGCCCATTGATTATCATTCATGTTACTTAAATCAAAATTCTCAAGAATATTAAGAGTTTTAACTAATAGACCTCCTCCAGAAGGTGCTGGCATAGTGTGAATTTGATACCCTCGATAGTTGGTAGTAACATATCGCATATCTGGTGCTTTATAGTTTTTTAAATCTTCAAGAGATACATATCCACCATTGGTTTCCATATCTGCTACAATTTTTTGGGCAATTTTACCATTATAAAAATCATTGCCTTCTGAGTCTGAAATACGTTGTAAAGTATTTGCCAAATCGGGTTGCTTTAATAGTTCTCCGGTTTTATAAAGTATAGAATCGTTTTTAAGCATTTGACCTCTAAATCCTGGGTCACTCATCATGGCTTTATATGCAATTTTATGCCTAATGGCTTCTCCAGGTAAAATTTCAAATCCATTAGTGGCATACTTAATTGATGCTTCCATTATTTGTGAGAGAGGTAAAGAGCCATGTTCCTTATAGAGTCTCATTAATGAAGCAACAACACCAGGTGTAGCAATTGTTTTATGACCTGAATTAACCGCTACTTCTGGAGGTGAATAACTAATTGGTATCTCGGTCATTCCGTTATAACCTTGAAATGAGCCATCTTTTTTACGCACTAAAATTAAATTTCTTCCACCAATACCATTCATTGTTGGTTCTACAACCGATAAAGCGAAGCCAGTAGCTAATGCTGCATCAGCTGCATTTCCACCTTTTTCTAAAATTTCCAAACCTGCTTGAGTGGCTAAAGGTTGTGCTGCTGCAACCATACCATTAACAGAAGTGGCAAACTGAGGATCGCCATCATCAACAACTAAAAGAGAATCTTGGTTGCTCTTTTTACAAGAAAAAACGATGAAAACAAAAAGTATAAATGTAGTTTTAAAGTATCTCATTTTTTTAGTGTTGGTTTAGTTAATGGAATAACCATTAATTATTCATGTAAGTTAATAAAAAAAAGAAACTTTAAATGAAACAAAAAGACCCTTACATTTTTAAATAAAAATCCTTAGTAAGATTGATATAATCCTGTGTGTATTGATGGCGCTCCGTTTCAATAATTAATTCGTCTGTTTTAATACCACTTTCAGTAAATGAAAACTCTATGAGGCTTCTTTTAATATTTGTTAAAGGAGTGCCTTTAATGCGCAAAATCTTATTTGGGAATAAGTTTGCTTTTGAAGCTAAACCAACAAACATGTCTTCCTCTTTATAAGGAATAATTACTGAAAAGATTCCAGTTTTAGACAGTAATTTAGATACACTTTCCAAAAGATGTTTAAAAGGTAGCGCATCATTAAACCTTGCTTTTTTTCGCGATTCAGATATTAAATTCTCTCCCTTTGAGAGAGATGGCGAAGCCAGAGTGGGTTTATAAAAAGGAGGATTAGATACAATTAAATCGTATGTATCATCAATTTCTTCAACAAATTCTTGCAATGAAGCATGGTAACAAAACAATCTATCATTCCAAGGAGAGTTTTCAAAATTTTCAGTGCATTGTTCGTAAGCATCATCATCAATTTCAATGGCATCGATGAGGTCTGCATGGCATCTTTGCGCTAGCATAAGCGATACAACTCCAGTTCCAGCTCCAATATCTAAAATCGAAAAAGGATTTTGGTTAACAGATGTCCAAGCACCAAGTAAAACACCATCTGTACCAATTTTCATGGCACACCTATCTTGGTTAATACTAAATTTTTTAAAATGAAAAGGCTTATGAGACACGTTAAGTTTTTGAGGCTAAATATATTAATAATGATGATGTCAAGCTTAATTAAAAGATTTATTTTTAAATGTTGAAAACTTATTATTAAATCATGTTAAAATTTATAATTTAAGCCTCTATTTTGAGTTATATTTAGATAAATGTTTAAAGAAGATGAAAATAAAGCATTCAGAAAAAGTTATAACTAAAGCAAATAATTTATTAATGATGAATTATGAGGCTGAAAAAATTTATACAGATGCTCATGATATTGTTGATGATGATGAGTTAAAATCTTTTTTTAGGGAACTCGCATTTGAAAGAAATGAATTTGCTAGAGCATTAAAGAATGAAACCATTAAGCTTGGAGAGCAGCCTCAAAGTTTTGAAGGGTTAAACAAGTTGAGTAGAGCGTATTATATTTTCTGGAAAAATTTAAGACCTTTGCTAAAGGAAAATGACACACCAGAATTGTTTAACCAAATATGCAATATCAAAGAGTGGAGTATTGATAATTATAATAATTTACTTCAGGAGTTTAATTTGTCGTTATCATTATGTAAACTATTGGCAGAGCAACGGGATATACTACATTCTAAAATGAATAGTATTAAGGCAAAAGAAATTTTAGAAGTATAAATCTATTAATCCTTCTGGAGTTTCAACCCAAATGGTTTTTGTTTCTCTTTCTACCTTTACAATAAACTCATCATTCATTGGAATTAAAATTTCAACGCCATCTCTATCTACTTCAAAAAGGGCTTGAGCAGTAGTGTCGTTTATAGATTTAATAACACCTACTTCTCCAAAATTTTTGTCGTTAATTTTAAAGCCAATGACTTCATGAAAGTAAAATTTGTCGCCTTCAAGTTTTGGTAATAGCTCCAAAGGCAAATACAACTCACTTTTTAGTAATGCATCAGCATCAGCTTCAGTATCCACTTCTTCAAATTTAATGCGTAATAAATCAGATTTGTGAAGTTGTGAGCTTTCAATAAAAAACGGAATTAAATTGTTTCTTACCTGCACAAATATAGCGTCCAAATGTTCGTATAGTTGAGGTTGGTCTGTGTCGAGTTTAGCCAAAAGTTCTCCTTTAAAGCTATACTTTCTTACAATCTTTCCTAGGTAAAAACAGTCTTCTTTATGCATTTCAAGTTTGTCTGTTCGAGTGCAGTCGAAAACTATTAAAATGTCAAGTTGATATACATCTCGACTGCGCTCGATGTGACATTTATAAGTATAAAAAACCCAGACACAAAGGTCTGGGTTTAAAAGTATAAAAAATAATTTTTTTATTCTTCTTCATTTGTAGCTTGTGCTTCAGCTTTTGGAGCATCGTCAGTAGTTTCTTCAGCAACCTCTTCGGTTACTTCTTCTTCAACTGGAGCTGCTGCTGCAATACGTGCTTCGTTTGCTGCTTTTTCAGCTTCTAAAGCTTTTGCTTTTGCTTCAGCTTCAGCTTTTTCTAAACCATCTTTTTTAGCTTCTACTTTAGCTGCTTTTTCGTCTAACCAAGCCTGGAATTTTTGTTCAGCTTCATCTTCTGTTAAAGCACCTTTACGCACGCCACCTGCTAAATGATTTTTTAACATTGCACCTTTATAAGATAAAATTGCTCTGGCAGTGTCAGTAGGTTGCGCCCCATTTTGAAGCCATTTTACTGCACCATCAACATTTAAATCTATAATTGCTGGGTTTACGTTTGGATTGTAAATTCCTAATTTTTCTAAGAATTTACCATCTCTTTTTGATCGTGCATCTGCTGCAACAATCCAGTAAAAAGGCTTTCCTTTTTTACCGTGTCTTTGTAGTCTTAACTTAACTGCCATAAAAATTAATT
>CALZKX010000020.1 GCA_945788155.1 uncultured Flavobacteriaceae bacterium | reverse complement strand
GCTTTTGGAGATTCTATATAATCGTCGTCATTAGCTATCATATATTTAAATTGATCTTTTACGTTATCGTAGTCCACTTTAAGTTTATTTAATAATTTTGTAGTTGGGTCGTTTTCATTTCTCAAGATACAAAGTAATAAATGTGCCGTATTAATAGAAGTACTTTGAAACAATTTAGCTTCCAAAAATGTCGTCTTTAAAGCACGCTCTGCTTGTCTAGTTAAATGTAGGTTCTTTTTTTCGTTTGATGCAGTAGTAATGTTAGGGTTGGCAGGACTTAAAATCTCTACTTTTCTTCTTAAGTGATTTAAGTCGATATCCAAAGCACTTAAAATATCGATTGCTTTCCCATTCCCATCACGTAACAGACCAAGCATTAAGTGTTCAGTGCCAATAAAATCATGACCTAAACGTAATGCCTCTTCTTTGCTATAAGCAATCACATCTTTTACTCTTGGTGAAAAATTATCGTCCATAAATTTGGTTCCTTTCTGCATTAAAAATAATAAAATCTACTTTATTAAGGCAAAAACTATACCTTAATTATTGTTTATAGGAGTAAATGACACTAAAAAGTATATTAAATCAAAATATAATGGCTTATAGTTATTAACGAAAATTGCTCTAAATATTGTTGATAAAAAGTCTCAAAAAAGCCATGTTTAGATAGTGTTTGGACTAACAAAATTGTTATATTAGCTCGATTTGAAAACCTACAAAAACTAATAATTTTATTTATGGCAGAAGGAGAAAAACTCATTCCAATAAATATTGAAGATGAAATGAAATCGGCTTACATTGATTATTCAATGTCAGTCATTGTGTCACGTGCACTTCCAGATGTAAGAGATGGTTTAAAACCAGTGCATAGACGTGTTCTTTATGGGATGCATGAATTGGGTGTTAGAGCTAATTCAGCCCATAAAAAATCGGCAAGAATCGTTGGTGAAGTACTTGGTAAGTACCATCCACATGGTGATACTTCGGTTTACGATACCATGGTTAGAATGGCTCAAGAATGGAGTTTACGTTATATGCTTGTTGATGGGCAAGGTAACTTTGGTTCTATTGATGGTGACAGTCCTGCAGCAATGCGTTATACTGAGGCAAGAATGCGTAAGATATCTGAGGACATGTTGGCAGATATTGACAAAGATACAGTAGATCATAAGTTGAACTTTGACGACACACTTCAAGAACCAACAGTACTTCCAACTAGAATCCCAGGGCTTCTAGTTAATGGAGCCTCAGGTATTGCAGTTGGTATGGCAACTAATATGCCACCACATAACCTATCTGAGGTTGTAGATGGAATCGTTGCATACATTAATAATAATGACATTGAGATTGATGAACTAATAACTCATGTAAAGGCACCAGATTTTCCAACTGGAGGTATTATTTATGGTTACGATGGTGTAAGGGAAGCTTTTAAAACAGGACGTGGTCGAGTAATGATGCGTGGAAAAGCAATAATTGAAGAAGTTCAAGGACGCGAAAGTATTATTGTTACAGAAATCCCTTATCAAGTTAACAAAGCAGATATGATTAAGAAAACTGCTGATTTAGTTAACGATAAAAAACTAGAAGGCATTGCTACCATTCGTGACGAATCTGACAGAAATGGTATGCGTATTGTATATGTTTTAAAACGAGATGCGATACCGAATATAGTTTTGAATAAATTATATAAATACACTGCGCTACAATCGTCTTTTAGTGTAAATAATATTGCACTTGTTAACGGTCGGCCACAAATGTTGAATCTTAAAGATATGATTCATCACTTTGTAGAGCATCGACATGAAGTAGTTGTGCGACGAACAAAGTACGAACTTCGTAAAGCAGAAGAAAGAGCACATATTTTAGAAGGACTTATTATAGCGTCTGATAATATTGATGAAGTCATTGCTTTAATTCGTGAATCTGCAAATGCTGATGAAGCAAGACAAAAGTTAGTAGATAGATTTAAGCTTACTGAAATTCAAGCAAAAGCCATTGTTGAAATGCGCTTGCGTCAGCTTACAGGTTTAGAACAAGATAAACTAAGAGCTGAGTACGAAGACTTAATGAAAACCATTGAAGATTTAAAAGATATTCTTGATAAGAAAGAACGTCGTATGAATATCATTAGAGATGAACTTCAAGAAGTTAAACAAAAATATGGTGATGAACGTCGTTCAGTTATTGAATATGCTGGAGGCGATTTAAGTATTGAAGACATGATTCCTAATGAGAAAGTAGTTATTACTATTTCTCACGCTGGCTATATTAAAAGAACATCTTTAACCGAATATAAAACGCAAAATAGAGGAGGTGTTGGTCAAAAAGCTTCAACTACTAGAAATGAAGATTTCTTAGAGCATTTATTTGTTGGCACCAACCATCAATATATGTTGTTCTTTACACAAAAAGGAAAATGTTTCTGGATGCGTGTTTATGAAATTCCTGAAGGAAGCAAAACTTCAAAAGGAAGAGCCATACAAAACTTAATAAACATTGAGCAAACGGACAAAGTAAAAGCTTTTATTTGTACACAAGATTTAAAAGACGACGACTATATAAATAATCACTATGTGATTATGGCTACTAAAAAAGGGCAAGTTAAAAAAACCTCGTTAGAGCAATATTCTCGACCTCGAACCAATGGAATTAATGCCATTACTATTAAAGAAGATGACGAATTATTGGAAGCAAAACTTACCACTGGAGAAAGCCAAGTGATGTTAGCACTTAAATCTGGCAAAGCTATTAGATTTGAAGAGGCAAAAACAAGACCAATGGGAAGAAACGCCTCAGGCGTTCGTGGAATTAGACTTCAAGATGAGAAAACAGATGAAGTAATTGGCATGATAGCTGTTAATGATATGGAAAGTGATATACTTGTTGTTTCAGAAAATGGCTTTGGTAAACGTTCTAGTTTAGAGGATTATAGAATTACAAATCGTGGAGGAAAAGGAGTAAAAACCATTTCTATTACAGAAAAAACAGGTAACTTAGTAGCAATCAAGAATGTATCTGATGAAGATGACCTTATGATTATTAATAAATCTGGAATTGCAATAAGAATGGCAGTTCAAGATTTAAGAGTTATGGGTAGAGCGACTCAAGGCGTTAAGCTAATTAATTTAAAAGGAAGCGACTCTATTGCAGCTGTAGCTAAGGTTATGCACGATGAAGATGATGTTGAAGATGTGGAGGCTACTGAAAAAGAGGCAGATGCAAATGATGGCACAACTCTTGATAATAACGAAACAGAAAATAACAATTAACAATTAAATAATTAAAAATGAAAAAACAGGTTGTATTAGGATTAGCTTTGATGATGGCTTCATTTTCTTTCGCTCAAAAGAAAGAAATAAAAACAGCAGAAAAGGCTATAAAAAGTAGCAACTTCGCAGATGCAAAGGCTGCTATTAGTGCAGCAGAATCTTTATTGTCTGCAATGGATGACAAAACAAAAGCAAAATTCTATTTTTTAAAAGGCCAAGCTTTATATGCAAATGGTGCTGGAAGTGATTTAGAGATTACAGATGCACTAAATAGTTTTGAAATACTTGAAGATATTGAAACAAAATCTGGAAAAAAGGTTTACACTTCAAAGGTAAATGCTATGAAAATAGAAATGACTAACACATTTGTTAAAAAAGGAAGTGACGCATACGAGCAAAAAAACTTTACTTCAGCTTTAAATAATTTTGAGAAAGCTTATAGGGTTTCTCCACAGGATACCATATACTTATTTAACTCGGCCACAGTTGCTGTTTTGGATAAAGATTTTCCAAAAGCATTAAAATTGTATGATGAATTAATGAATATAGGTTATACAGGAATAACTGAAGAATTTATGGCTACAGATGTTGAATCCGGAGAAGAGCAAACCTTTCCTAATAAAGGTATGAGAGATATTTCTGTAAAAGCTGGTACACATGACAAACCCAAAGACGTAACATCCCCTTCTAAAGCAGGTGATATAGCAAAGAATATCGCTTTAATTTATGTAGAGCAAGGTGAAAACGAAAAAGCTATTTCTGCTTTAGATAGAGCAAAAGAAATAAGCCCTAACGATTTCAACTTATTAATTTCTGAAGCGAATGTGTATTACAAAATGGGTGATACTCAAAAGTATCAAGAAATAATAAAAAGCGCCCTAGAGATTAAGCCTAATGATGTGAGTTTACTATTCAATCTTGGTGTTTTTGCAGCTGAGGAGAATAACTTTGAAGCAGCCAAAGAATATTATACCAAGGTTATTGAAATTGATCCTAGCTACACTGCAGCTCAAATGAATATGGCTGCCCTAATACTAAATCAAGAGCAAACTATAATTGATAAGATGAATGCTTTGGGCAACTCAACTGCTGATAATAAAAAGTATGAAGAGCTAAAAGTTAACAGACAGCAATTATATAAAGATGCGATACCCTTTTTAAGTAACGTTTTAGTAATAGAACCAGAAAATATAGGAGCAGCTAGAACACTAATGAATATTTATGGTGCTTTGGATGATATGCCAAATTTTAAAGCAATGAAAGCCAAAGTTGAGGAATTAGAAAATAAAAATTGACAATATCCTTTGTTTTGAGTCTTCCTAAAATAGGTTGATAGATTTCTATAAAAAGCCGTTTTATTACAAACGGCTTTTTATATAATCTTTTTTATAACACGTAATTTATGGGTATGGATTTTAGATTCCACATTATAGATTCCTGTATGATCTAACCTATCAATCCTTACTTTTCCATGAGCATGTATTATATAATTATCTTTCATAATAATACCAACATGTATAATGTTTCCTTCGTTATTATCAAAAAAAGCGAGATCACCAGGTTCGCTTTCTTCAATAAAACTTAACGCTTCTCCTTGAGTGGCTTGCTGGGATGCGCCTCTAAACAACTTGTAGCCATTAAGTTTATAAGCCATTTGCGTAAACCCAGAGCAATCTATTCCAAAAGGCGTCTTTCCACCACACAAGTAAGGTGAATTTAAATAAAAAGAAGCAGTGTTTAATATGTTGCTTTTTGGAAGTACACCAGTAGTAGTATTTCCATCATGAAAATGCTTTAAAAT
>CALZKX010000019.1 GCA_945788155.1 uncultured Flavobacteriaceae bacterium | reverse complement strand
GCCAACAACAATCTTACTGGTGCCGTACCTGACCTAAGTATTCTACCCACACTTAATTATTTCGATATTTCTAACAACCAGTTTATCTTTATTGACCTCGAACCAAGTTATAATGCGTTAAACATTTTGCTTGGCACCAACTATGTTCACGCACCTCAACAATGGATTGATGAACCTCGTGGTGTAATTGCTAATATTGGGGAGACCGTAACCTTAGAAATTTTGCCAGATCTGGGTTCAAATTTAACCGTATATTGGTATACTTTTGATGGCACCAATTATACCTATTTAGATTCTGGATTGACCTATGATTATACAGTCAGTTCAGAAGCCGACTATGTTGATATTATATATTTTATTCAAAGTTCTACAATACCAACACTAGGTTTACAAAGCAATATAATTACCATTGGATCTTCTCCTGAAACGCATCCGGATTATGATGCATTGATAGCTATTTATAATGCGCTTGATGGACCAAATTGGATTAATCCATGGGACATCACATCTCCTATAAACACTTGGGATACAAGTGGACACAATTTAGTATTTGATGCTGTCTCTAACCGATTAATACGTCTGAATATTTCAGGATTTGGAGCGAGTGGACAAATACCATCAGGAATAGGTGGCTTAACAGAATTACAATATTTAGATATGAGTAGTAACCAAATTACAGGAAATATTCCTCCGGAAATTGGAAACTTAACCAATTTGAATGAGCTTTGGTTTTTCCAGATGGATCTTTCTGGTAATGTGCCGGATGAACTATGGAACCTTACTAACCTTACTTACCTCTTAATTGGTGCACAAGAATCTGGACTATTAACCTTTACAAGTAACACCGTACCAGCTGCAATAAGCAATCTACAGAACCTATACTGGTTAAATATTGGAGAAATTCCTTTGGATTCTCCATTACCTCAGGAGGTGTTTGCTTTACCTAACCTCACCTATTTAAGAATTTATAATTGTGGTCTTACCGGTGAGTTACCTGCTGGTCTTGCCAACATAAGCAATGTTTTAGCATCCGGAAATGAATTTGAGGGTGCCATTCCGCAGGAAATATTAAATTCTACCGGCAATGCAAATTTAAGTATTGAGAACAACTATTTTGATTTTGCTGATCTTGAACCTTTAGTGCAAGCCAATAATTATGGTATTTTACAATATTCGCCACAGCGTACAAAAGACGTGGAGCAGAATATAGAATCAGCTCCAGGACAAGATATTGTTTTAAATGTTGATGATTCAGATATTGCTAGGCAGTCTGTAACAAAAGCCGCAGGTAATGACTATCAGTGGTTTAAAGATGGACAACCTATAGCAGGTGCCAATGATACCAGTTATACCATTGTTAATGCTCAGGAAAGTGACAGTGGAACCTATTATTGCGAAATCACCAATTCTATCGTACCTGGACTTATAATTAGACGAGCTGATATAGCAGTTACAGTTGATGCTACAATGTCTGTGGATGATTATAATGAATTTGAAAGTTTAAAAATCTATCCAAATCCAACCTCAAATATTTTAAACATTTCAATAAATAGTTATGAAAATGGCACTGTAAAAATTTATGATATAAGTGGTAGGCTAGTTAAAGAAGAAACCTTACAAAATGATGTGTTGCAAATGAATATGAAAGAATTAAATAGCGGAATTTACCTTCTTAAAATTCAATTAGGAAACAAATCTATAATAAGGCGCATAATAAAACAATAGTTGGTTATTTGCTATTAGTCTATTTAAAGAAATTATTCTACTAACTATTTCAAAAAATCCCCAGTATTGGGGATTTTTTTATGCTTACTACCCTAATATATTTGAACTGCTATTAATCTTAAACTAAAAATTATGAAACTAAAAAAAATAAGCACATTGTTACTAACTATCTTTTGCTCTATATCCTTATTAGCTCAAGAAGATAGTACCAATGTTAAAAGTATTAAACCCTTGCGATTAGGTGTAAAAATTGGTGTGCCAAATATAGCAACGGCAAATGCAGAATATGTAACTCCGCTACTAAACAATAGAGTTGCCTTGGCTGTAGATTATATGTCATTAAACAAAACTATTGACGAAACAGACATTAGTTATAATAATTTTGAAATTGGAACCAATATATACCTAGGAAGCAAAGGTAAAGGCTTGTATTTTGGTGTCTCATACTTCTCTTTTGATGCTGAAGCTACTTTTACCGATACTGAATTTGATTCAAGTACTTTCGAAGATGGTATTGGAAGTATAAAATTTAATACAACAAATGTGAAATTAGGTATAAAAGCGGGTAGAGTATTTTATTTTAGAATTGAAGTAGGTTATGGTTTTGGAGATATTCCTGAGGACATAGTTGTAACAACTAAAGATGGTTCAAGAACAACTACAGAAGATATCCCGGAAATACCTGGAATAACTAGTTCGGGAATTCCAAATTTTAATTTTGGTATTGGGTTTAGTTTTTTATGAATTAGTCAACTTAATTTCAAAAAATCCCTATACCGAAGATTTTTTTATCTGTTTATATTCTATGTAAACATACAGTGCTTTTTAACATAAAAATTTAAAAAATACTAGATTCATAATTTAGATAATAATTTACTAAATTAATTGATGACTTTTTAAAAACAAACTGATGTAATAAAAACAACACGCATGAAGGCTTCATTTATACTTTTAATACTAATTATTATAAATATTTTATTACTTAAGTTTAGTATAAACAAAAAGCAGAAATCTAAATAAGAAATCTGCTTTTAAGTATAAATTAGGATGTATTCTAGTTCTCTTCAGGTAAAAAACCGTATTTATTAGAATAGCTCAACATTTGGTTTTCAAAACTTGCTGCATGCATTAGTTTAATTGCTGTAATCTCACCTGCATCATTTGTTTCTGGTACTAAAACCGGGTTTACAAAACCTCCATAAGGTGCCGATGTAAATTGTTCGTTTCTTTTTAAAACCTCGGTATGTAAAGTTTGATCAACTTTAACTCCATAGTTTTCAACTAGTGCTTCAACAGCATCAAAATCACCTTCAGATTTTATACGTTGTGTTTCTCTAAGCAATTGACCAAATAATTCGCGAAGTTTGGCATAATCATTAATATTGTAATAAGTTTTACCATCACGAGTTACTTTTTCAATAACGTTATCTGCTTGTCCTTTTTCAAAAGCCCAAGCACTTACCCATTGGCGATTTCTCATATGAGCCTCTTCAACATCATCACCTAATTCCAACCTAATTAATTGCGTCATTAAACCGTTACGTATGTAGCCATCGTAAGCCGCCTTACCAACAGCTTCCCAATCATCAACCAAACCAAGTTCTTGTAATTTAGAATTATATAAATAATATAATCCAACTAAATCTGCACGACCTTCTTCTAAGGTTGAAGCATAGGTTTTAAGGGTTTCCTTGGTTTCGCCAACTCCAGGATTTAATTGCCCAGACGCATGACCTACAACTTCATGTAAAGCTGTATGTAACTTATCGCCTAATTGTCCATATTTTTTCTCAAGCTCATGTTCTTCTTCATCATGTACAAATTCCTTAAGCCTTCCGCTACTTCCAGAATTATTATAAGCATGAATGATATTTCCCAAAGACACCGATTTGCTTCCTACTTCTTTGCGTATCCAATTGGCATTTGGTAAATTCACCCCAATTGGTGTACTTGGTGATGCATCACCAGCTTCACCAGCAACATTCACTGTTTTATAACTAACACCAACTACATTTTTCTTTTTATGTGCTTCAATCAATGGTGAATTGTCTTCAAACCATTGTGCATTTTCAGACAGAACAGCCATTTTTGCCGACATGTCAAAATCTTTGATTTGTACAATTGTTTCATATGAGCCTCTGTAGCCAACAGGGTCGTTATAAACTTCAATAAAACTGTTTATATAGTCTATATTACCTTCTGTAGCTGCTGTCCAAGCAACATTATAATCATCCCAAGTTTGTAAGCTCCCTGTTTTATAATAGGTAATCAATAAGCCAATAGCGTCGCCTTGGGCTTTATTTTCGGCTACTCCTTTGGCTAATTCCAACCACTTGATAATTTCATCAATAGCTTCTCCATACAAGCCTCCAGATTTGTAAACTCGTTCTTTTAACTCACCATTTTCTTTAACAAGCATCGAGTTTAGTCCATAAGAAAGCGGTCTGTCTTTATTTATTTTTTTATCATCAGACACTATTTCTTTTCCATCATTGCTTTTAATATCAGGGTCGGTATTTTTAATATTCAAATAAAATGCTTCAACATCTGCTGTAGTTACATTAGGCCCATAAAAATTCACTGCGCTTTCCAGTACGTTATCAACTCCTTTTGCTTGATTTACTTTTTTTGCATCTTTATCGTTAAAAATAACATCAAAAGCCTCACCTTCAAGAGTTGTGTTGGTTTCAGCCATAATTGTTTTTAAATAATCTTGTGAAAATTCAGGCATTAACTTAGCATTACTGTAGTGATGGTGAATTCCGTTACTAAACCAAACGCGTTTTAAATAGGTTTCAAATGCGTTCCAATTATCGGTAGTTTTATCGCCTTTATAATTGGCATAAACATTTTCTAGTGCGTTTCTTATTTTAAGGTTATGTCTATAATTCATGTTCCACATAATATCACGACCAGACAATCCAGCTTCAACCAAATAATAAACTAGTTTTTGTTCTTTAAGTGTCAACTCTTCCCAACCAGGAATTTGATAGCGCAAGATTTTTAAATCTGCAAACTGCTCAAGCATAAATGGAAAATCATCATTAGACAGTTCAATAAGCTCTTCTTTAAACTCAACTGTATCTACCGTTTCGGTCTTGCATGACCACATTATCCCTGCAATTACAAACGATGCTATAAATACTTTTAATTTCATTTTTTATTGTTTTTATGTATAAGGTTTCGAAAATAAGGTTATTTGATTAAATTATTAAATGAATAATTAATTTATTTGGTATTCCTTCTGGAAAAGCAAAATTCTTATCTTTGAGATTAATCACTAATTCTTACAAAATGAAAACAGCAAAAATTATTATTATTTCCCTATCGATATTAATTATTGTTGCTAGTGGATATGTTGCTGTACAACCAAATTGGTACGATATTAAAAGATCAAGAGTTATAAAAGCACCTGCCGAACTACTATTTAATCAAGTAAACGATTATAAAAACTGGGAAAGCTGGTCACCTTGGGTTGAAAAAGAACCTGAGTTACAAATAACCTATCCAGAAAAAACCAGTGGTGTTGGAGGTTCTTATTCGTGGAATGGCAAAGATGGTGCTGGTAATATGAAGACTTTAGCGGCAAGCTCATTTGATTCTATTTCGCAAGAAATGCAATTTGACGATTTTCCACCATCAAATGTGTATTGGAAATTTGAAAACATAGACCAAGGCACGAAGGTCACTTGGGGAATGAAAGCTAACGAGGTCCCTTTTCTTTTAAAATTGTTTGCAGTTATTAATGGTGGCATGGATAACATGGTTGGCCCAGACTATGAACGTGGTCTAGAAAAACTAGACAGCTTAACTGTTGAAAGCATGAAAAAATTTAAAATTACCATAAACGGCATTACAGAATATGGAGGTGGCTTTTATTTGTACAAAACCACCAATGCCACAAACGACAATATAAGTGCAACCATGGCACAACAATATGGTAGTATTATTACGTTTATGACAAAAAACAATATTGCTATGAATGGTATGCCACTTACAGTATATCAAGACATGAATATAGACGAAGGTTCTGTAATTATGAGCAACGGTATTCCTGTTAGTGAAAAAATAACAATTAGAGACGATAGTGGAGTGCTTTGTGGTTATATTCCGAAAACTAAAGTTTTAAAAACTACCTTAAAGGGGAACTACTCTTATTTATCTAAAGCATGGGCTCAATCAATGAAATACATTTTAGAAAATAATTTAATGCAAAGCGATATAAAACCGTTTGAAATATATACCAACGATCCAGGTGATTTTCCAAATCCAGCTAATTGGGTTACCGAAATTTATATACCTTTAGCCAATAACTAAACTATAAAAATTCCCAATGTCATGGGAAATATATATGAAACAACTTTTATTGGTATTTATAGGTGGTGGATTTGGCAGTGCATTACGCTACATTATTGGAAAATACATGAATTCTACCGAAACAGGAATCCCATGGGGAACATTTACAGTAAACATATTAGGGAGCTTGCTTATTGGTATTATTCTTGGCTTAGCTGCTAAAAATGATGCGTTGTCCTCAAATCAAACTTTGCTTCTAGCTACTGGCTTTTGTGGTGGCTTTACAACTTTTTCGGCTTTTGCCTATGAAAACCATGTGTTTTTAAAAGCAGGTGATTTTACAGGTTTTGCACTCTATACTATTGGTAGTTTTGTTATTGGTTTTTTAGCTGTTTTCTTAGGCCTGTTTCTAGTAAAAAGCTTTTAGTTTTTTGCATACATCTTAACACCAGCTTCTATTTTTATGGGTAAATAATTAACCCGTGGTACAATTGGGCAAGAGAACTTTTCGTTATACACACAATAAGGGTTATATGCCGAGTTAAAATCAATAACCATACTATCGCCCTTAGGAATTTTTAAGTCTATATAACGTCCTCCACCATAGGTGGTTTCGCCATTTGTAGCATCTAAAAATGGTAAAAACAAGTAATCTTCTTTACCCTCTTTTTGCATATTTTCTTCACCTTGATATACATTTAAATTATAGGTTTGTCCATTAATATTAAAAGTGAGTACGCCATAAACACGCTCTTGAGTTACGCGATCTGTAGTGGTTTTCATATTAAAAAACTTTGTGTTTGGAGTTCGCTTTAAATCGGCATTTACTAAAAATGTAGAGTCATATTTAAAAAAATCTAAGGCTTCAAACTTCTCCCTATCTTTTTTCTTTAAAGGCGATTTAGATGCGTCTTTAAATAGAGCATTTTGCTGTTTTTGAAAATTGGTGTCTCCAATTAGAGGTTTTTTTTGTTTCGAGCATCCAATTAAAATCATCAATATTAATAACCAACTAAATTTTTTCATATACTATCTTTCTATCACAAAAATACAACTTACTAATATTTTATTTAGTATTTACAAAACGTATTATATTTACACAATGTTATTAAAAAAAGATGCATGAAAAATATCCTTTTTATTTTATTATTTGCGTTAGCATCTGCTAGTTGCAAAAACGAATCTAAGCCGTCTAAAGAAATCACAATATCTAAAACAGAAAAAGTCGCGCCAAAACTCGAACCCAATAGATACAATGTTGCGTTTCTAATAATGGACGGCACTTATAATACAGAATTAACAGCACCTTTCGATATTTTTCAGCACACTATTTTTAGAGAAGGTATAAAAGCCATGAATGTATTTACAGTAGCAAATACCAATGACCCTATCATAACTTTTGAGGGTATGCGTATTCTTCCAGATTTCAACTATTTATCAAACGAATTACCTCAAATCGACATTCTAGTTGTGCCAAGTGCCGAAAACCATTTAGGAAAAGACCTCGAAGATGAAGCAATGATAGCCTTTGTAAAACAAGTAGATAAAGAAGCAAAATTTGTAACTTCTCATTGCGATGGTGCTTTTGTTTTGGCAAAAGCTGGATTATTAAATAATAAAGTATCAACTACCTTCCCAAGCGATATTGATAAAATGCGAGATATGTTTCCTAGCTTAGATATTCGTAAAGAGGTTCTTTTTGTTCATGATGGAAAGTATATTACGTCTGCTGGAGGCGCCAAAAGTTTTGAAGCTGCTTTATACTTATGCGAATTTTTATACGGAAAAGAAATCGCACAATCGCTCGCTAATGGTTTGGTTATTGATTGGGAATTGAAAAAAGTACCACATATCATAATAAAAGATTAAATATTTTAACTCCCTGGTAATTATTTAGATATTTTAAGTAACTTGTAGGATAACTCATTCAATATATAAAAATGATTAGCTACATCTATAAAAACACCTCTTTAGGTATTGCTTTAACCTTATTTTGCTTATCACTCTCTTTATCTGCTCAAAATAACAATAAAACACTAAAAGAAATAAGTGGTAATGTGACACACCTTAATGCACCATTAGCTAATGTTAACATTATTATTAAAGGCACACAAGAAGGCACAAAAACCAATACAAGAGGTGAGTACTTTATTAAAGCTAATGTTGGTGATATCATTCTATACAGTTATGTAGGCTTTAATACTGTTTCAATTATAGTAGAAGATATTACTAGTGTTTTAAATATTGAAATGGATGCATATGTGAGTAAACTTGATGAAGTAGTTGTGAAGGCTAGAAAAAATACAAGTAAAGTATCTGAGCTAGAAAAGAAATTAGATGTTGACCTTAAAACACCTTTTGGAACTTTTAACCCTGAAAAATCTGGTTTTGCAATTCCATATATTGCAGGTAAAGACCTTAATTTAGCTGCACCTTCATTGGCATATGCCTTAAATGGCAAACGTGCTGGCATGCGTCTTATAAATGGAAAACTTACAATAAGAGGTATACCAGCAACATTTATAATAGATGGTGTTCAATCTGATTTTATGTCTTCAGTAAATATTGCCGATATCGAAGACATTTATGTTGTTAAGTACAAAGCTCTAGTCATTGTTAGAACTAAAATGTCTTTTGATGTCCGAGAAGAAAAAAGTAAGCAAAACATAGAGCAGTATAAAAATCAAAATTTCTATACTGACGATGCGGTAGTTATACAAAGTGAAACGACGTTTTCTTCAAATGCTTTAAGAACTCAATATAATACAATAATAGCAAAAAATATTAACGGTAAAGTCACTTATAAAAACGCTCCTTTGGTAAATGTGAATATCATTATTAATGGAACAAAAAAAGGTACAAAAACCAATTCACTAGGGGAATATTCTATAAAAGCAAATGTTGGTGATATTATTAATTATAGTTATGTAGGCTTTAATACCATATCTATTATTATAGAAGATATTACTAATGTTTTAAACATTGAAATGCTTAAAAAAACTAATGAACTTGATGAAGTCGTAGTCCTTTCTAAAAAAATTAAAGGTAAAATGTTAAAATTAGCTGAAAAAAAAGAAAAGAAATTTAATACTTCAATGGGAACGCATGATCCCGTAAAAGCTGGTTATTCTATATCTTATCTTGATGGAGAAGATATAAATCCGATGTATAATTCGGTTACAGAATACATAATTAATAGAACTGCAGGAGTAATTATTGATGCTAATCGTCAATTAATAGTTAGGGGTGCAAAAAACTATAATAGTGGTCCTCCAATTTGGGATGTTGACGGCGTGGTATTTACATCAGAACCTCCCATAGATGTTTTAAACATCAAAGATGTTTATGTAATAAGATCTCTTGCAGGAACTAATCGCTATGGTTCCCAAGGAAAAGGTGGAGTTATTGTGGTACGTACCAAAAACGGCTCTTTTGATAATACCCAAGCCAAACAAAAAGAAAAAACTGAACAATATACCAACAAAAACTATTACACAAATGATGCTTTGGCAATTAATACTGAAACTCTCTTTACTAATTCCTATTCCAATACCTTAGAAAGTTTTAACAATACACAAAAAGCTTTAGAATATTACAATCAAACACTTAAAAACAAAATACAAGATTATAGCACTCATATAGATATTGCTCAAAATTTTATTACCTATTATAATAATGCTAATGTAGCTTCTTTAATACTCGAAGACCTTGCAAACAAACATAACAATAACCCTGAAATTCTTAAAGCCATTGCTTATCAATTTCAGGCACTTGGTTTAAAAAAAGATGCTATTAAATTATATCAAAATATCTTTAAACTGCGCCCAAATTATGCCCAATCGTATCGCGATCTAGCCAATGCATATAATGAAAACGAACAATTTAAAAAAGCATGGCGATTGTACATGAGCTATTTATTTCAAGGCAATGATGTAAGTGGTGAAGGTATTGGCAATATATTCTATAACGAAATGGAATGGTTGTACTTTAATAGAAAAAATCAAACCGCTATAAAAGAACGTTTTGTTCCAAAAAATGAAACTATTCTTGATTTTAGAAATGATATACGACTTGTTTTTGAGTGGAATACTTCTGAAGCAGAATTTGACTTAGAGTTTGTAAATCAAGAAAAACGGGTTTATGTATTTGAACATAGTCTATCTGCAAACCAAGAACTCATAACCAATGAAAAAGAAAAAGGCTATTCCAGTAAAGAATTTATAATTGAAGACATAGGTGAAGGCGAATGGTTAGTTAACTTCACATATAAAGGCAACAAAAAACCCGAGCCAACTTACTTTAAACTTACAAAATATTATAACTGGGGAAAAGCCAAACAAACCCAAGAAATTACAGTCTATAAATTTCAAAACCAACGAAAAAAAATTCAATTAATGGAACTTAATAAACATCTACTAATAGTTAGTAATTAATTAATGTGTTAAAAATCCCATCTAATCATAAAACAAACTCATAATTCATTATTTTTAAATTTCATTTTTAAACCAACCAACCACATGAAACATCTATTGCTAAAGTTTTTCGATAAGAAACATACTTATTTAGATGTTACATGTGACTTTAATATGTAATAAACACTTCCACATGAAATTAACAAAATACGTTTTTGCCATAGTTTTTTCAACAATCATGGTAAGTACTGCAACTGCGCAAGATTATTTTTTTAAAGCTAAAGCACCTTTTAATCCTGGCATTCCATCGCCAGAAGAATTTTTAGGCTACCCCATTGGTAAACAACACACACGGCATGATCAAATTGTGGCTTATTTCCATAAACTAGCAGAAGTATCCAATCGTGCTGAGATAGAAGTTTATGGCTACACACATGAAAAAAGAAAATTAGTCATGTTACGAGTATCAACGCCTGAAAATCTAGACAATTTAGATGCCCTTCAAGCTGAACATTTAAAATTTGTAAACCCAAATCTCTCTCCATCAAATTACAATGATGTCCCTGTTTTTATACAATTAGGTTATAATGTTCATGGAAATGAGCCTTCAAGTTCCGAAGCTGCTTTGCTAACAGCTTACACTTTAGTGGCATCAAATAATTCTGAAGTAAAAAATTATTTGGAAAATGCAGTTGTATTTATCGATCCAACCATTAATCCAGATGGACGTGACAGGCACACACAATGGGCCAATCAATTTCAAGCCAAATCATTAGTATCTGACGGCATAGATGCCGAACATAACGAAGCTTGGCCAAGAGGAAGAACCAACCATTATTGGTTCGATTTAAACAGGGATTGGCTGTTGGCTGTTCATCCTGAAAGCCAAGGAAAACTAAATTGGTATCACCAATGGTATCCAAATGTTGTGACCGATTTTCATGAAATGGGAACCAATAGCAATCACTTTTTTGAACCAATGAAACCCATTGGCTCACATGACCCAATTATGCCAAAGGAAAATTATGAAGATTTAAACAATATGTTTGCACCATATTTTGCTAGTGCATTAGATAAAATAGGCTCATTTTACTACACAAAAGAATCGTTTGATGGCACCTATCCTGGATACGGAAGTTCCTATCCCGATTTACAAGGTGGATTGGCTTTACTATTTGAACAGGCAAGTTCCAGAGGCCATGTACAAGATACCGATTATGGTAAAATGACCTTCGCTTTTACAATTAGAAACCAATACACATCTAGCTTTGCAACTATTAAAGCTGCTGTCGAAAATAAGGCCTATTTGAGAGAATACCAGCAAAAGTTCTTCAAATCAGCCATCTCCCAAAAAGCTCCAACAGGGTTTGCAGCTTACCAGTTTGGTGATGCTCATGATATGAATAGAAATAAAGCCTTTGTCGATTATTTACTAAAGCACAAAATAAAAGTTTACAAAAATGGAGATAAATACACAGTACCACTAAAACAACCTCAACGTAGAATGGTGCAAACCATGTTTGAAACTTATAATAAATATAGAGACAGTGTGTTTTATGATGCCTCAGCTTGGAGTGTTGCCAACTTTTACAACATGAAATATCGTGGGCTAAAAAGTGCTGATTTAGGTACAGAAGTAACTACCGAGAATAACACGGTAAATGTAGCTAAAGTACAACCAGCAGACTACGCTTACATTATTGATTATGACGATTACAACGCACCTGCTGCATTATATTATATGCAATCAAAAGGATTGACTGTTGCTTCGGCATTTAAACCTTTTTCTATAAAAACCAGTAGCGGCAATAAAGATTTTAATTATGGTACGCTATTAGTTCCTGTTAGTAAACAAAAAAAAACCAGTCAAGAAGTTTATAAAATTGTTTCCGAAGCACAAATAAAATACAATGTCCCAGTGTACACCACAAATAGTGGTTATAGCCTAAAAGGAATAGATTTAGGAAGCAATAATTTTAGAGCTTTAAAAAAACCTAAAGCTGCTATGCTCATAGGCGATGGCATAAGTAGCTACGAAGCTGGCGAAGTTTGGCATTTACTGGATACTCGTGTGCATATGCCTATTACCAAAATTCAGATGCGAAGTTTTAGAAATGCCAATTTAGATAAATATAACACTTTAGTAATGGTCTCTGG
>CALZKX010000018.1 GCA_945788155.1 uncultured Flavobacteriaceae bacterium | reverse complement strand
CCTTCATCACCAGCAACCGGCTGCCTGCTGCCAGCCAGGGGGCGGCTAAAGAAAAAATCGTCTCAAAGGAGGAAAAGGCCCTGGCGACCACATAATCAAAACGACAATCCTCGCCGACATATTGATGTAAATCCTCCAAGCGAGCCTGAATCGGCGTCAGGTTATGCAACTGCAGTTTCCGCTTGATATGTTTTTGAAAATTAATTTTCTTGCCGACGCTATCGACAGAGGTCACTTTCAACTCCGGCATAGCGATCGCCAAGGGAATTCCAGGCAAACCTCCACCTGACCCCATGTCGAGCAGCGAACCCGCAGATATATATGGGAGCAGTGCCAGTGAATCGAGCAGGTGCTTTTCAATTGCCTCGTCGCGCCGCCTGATCGAGGTTAAATTGATCTGCTGATTCCAGCGCATCAACTCATCAAGAAAAACCAGCTCCCGCTCTGCCACTGCCAGCGGGAGTTCGAGAGCTAATGACCTGAGCCCGCTAAAAAACCTATCCATTTTTATACTTCCGCAGATAGACCTGCAGCACGGCCAGGGCTGCCGGGGTTACCCCCTGAATCCTGCCGGCCTGACCAAGGGTGGCCGGTCTCACTAAGCTGAGTTTTTCCCGGACCTCACTGGAGAGGCTGCCGATCCCGGCGTAATCAATATGTTCCGGAATCTGCACCTCTTCCTGTTCGCGAAAGCGTTCAACCTGCTCAATTTGACGATTTATATAGCCTTCATACTTTACCGCTATTTCTAACTGTTCCAGGGCCTGACCTGACAATGTTTGCAAAGATGGACAGACCGAGGCCAGTTGACTGATCTCTATTTCCGGCCGACGCAGGAGGGTTTCCAGGCTGGCACCATTTTTTAATTCACTTAATCCGAGGGCCGCCATTGAAGCGCGGTCTGAAGGCTTGATCGATTCCTGCCGCAAGAGATGCAGCCCCTTCTCAACCTGGCCTTGTTTTGCCTGATATTTTTCCCACCGCTCATCGCTTACCAAGCCGACCCTGCGCCCTACCCCGGTCAGCCGCTGATCGGCATTATCCTCGCGCAGTATCAAGCGATATTCGGAACGGGAGGTAAACATCCGGTATGGCTCCCGGGTCGGTTGGGTCACCAGGTCATCGACCATAACCCCGATATAGCCCTGATCGCGTCCGATAATCAGCAATGATTCCTCGCGACAACTTAGCGCGGCATTGATTCCTGCCAGTAAACCCTGGGCAGCGGCTTCTTCGTAACCGGAGGTACCATTGATCTGCCCGGCATGGAAAAGCCCCTTGACGCGGCGTGTTTCTAAGGTTGGCCGTAACTGGTTAGGCTCGACGAAATCATATTCAATAGCATAACCTGGCCGCATAATTTCCACGGCTTCAAAGCCGACCATGGTGCGAAAGTATTGCAACTGAATATCGGGCGGCAACGAGGTCGACAGTCCACTGGGGTACATTTCGGTACTGTCTAAGCCCTCCGGTTCAAGGAAAGACTGGTGAGAGTCCTTATCCGGAAAACGCATAACCTTATCTTCTATAGATGGACAATAGCGTGGGCCGATACCCTCGATAACGCCGGCAAACAGCGCAGATTTTTTAATATTATCGCGGATAACCTGGTGAGTCTGTTTATTGGTGTGGGCAATAAAACAATCGACCTGTGCTCTTTCGATAGAGTCGGTCATAAACGAGAACGGCTTGATATTTTTGTCACCTGGTTGTTTTTCCAGGCGAGAAAAATCGATGGAACGGGCCGACAGGCGCGCCGGGGTTCCGGTCTTAAGTCGACCGACGGTTAAGCCCAATTCGCGCAATACCTCAGATAAACCTTCTGAAGAAGGTTCCCCTGCCCGGCCGCCGGAATAATGCTGCAGACCGATATGAATCAAACCACGCATAAATGTCCCGGTGGTCAAGACCACCGAACGGCTGCAAAAATCCAACCCCTCCCGGGTTTTAACCCCGCAGACCCTGCCATCTCCAACCAAAAGATCAATCACAACCCCCTGCTTCAGGTCGAGACCGGGTTGCAATTCGATAATTTTTTTCATTCGAGCACTGTAGGCCATACGATCGGCTTGAGCACGAGCGGCCCGCACCGCCGGGCCCTTTTTCATATTCAAGCGTCGGAACTGGATTCCGGTCGCGTCGATATTGCGCCCCATTTCTCCACCAAGGGCATCGACCTCATGGACCAGATGCCCCTTGGCTAATCCACCGATAGCCGGATTACAAGACATTTGCGCAACCGTATCCAGGCCCATGGTCAACAGCAAAGTATTACAACCTATCCGCGCCGCTGCCAACGCCGCCTCACAACCAGCATGACCAGCACCAACAACTATGACGTCATATTCTTTTCCGTAGTCCGACATCTATTCCTCAGTTTTTAACAAATTGTTTCACGTGAAACATTTACTTACCTATACAAAATTGTGAAAATATTTTTTCCAGGACATCATCACTGGTGGTGGCTCCGGATATTTGACCAAGAGAAACTAATGCCTCCCGTAGTTCAAAAACCAAAAATTCGAAAGGCTGTTCAGCGTTAAGTGCTTCAAAAAAATTTGTCAAGTAACGACAAGCCACAATTAGGGCGTCATAATGCCGCTGCTCAGTTAACAGTACCGATTCGCTGGAGGCTAAGTGCTCGCCAAGTAAAAAGTCAGCGATAGCAGCACGCAGTATGTCCAAACCATAATCGGTTTTTGTCGAGATAGAATATTCAGGAAAATTACAAAAAGAGGTATCGGCTATTTGTGGAAGGTCCTGCTTAGTTTTCACCAGCAAGGCAGGGTAGCCATGACAGGCCTGATAAGCGTAAATATCTTGCTGGTCAACGGTGGCTGAACCCTCGACCAGAAATAAAACCAGATCGGCTTGCTGCAATTTCAGCTTGGCACGCCGCACCCCTTCCACTTCTACCGGGTCGGTTGAGTCGCGTAAGCCAGCGCTGTCAATCAATCGAACCGGCACACCAGAGAGGGTCAGTCCCTCCTCAAGCAGATCTCGGGTCGTCCCGGGAATGTCGGTTACAATTGCCCGCTCCTCACCCAGAAGCGCATTCAACAAGGAACTCTTACCAACATTCGGGCGACCGACCAAAAGGATAGTCGCCCCCTCGCAGAGAATCTTTCCTGAATTGTAAGTATCTGTTATTGCTGTGATTTGATCAATATTTCGGCTAATTTCATTCCGTATACGCAGTAGGTCTTCGCTCGGTAAATCTTCTTCGGGAAAATCTATCCACGCCTCCAGGAAAACCAGAAGGTTTCTTAGATTATCGGTTATTTCATATAGGGTCCGGCTTAATAAGCCCTCGACCTGAGAGAGAGACAATTTGCGCGACGAATCGGATTTTGCAGCGATCAATCGAGCCACTGCCTCAGCTTGACTCAGATCTAGTCGACCGTTGATAAAGGCTCGATAAGTAAACTCGCCGGCCTGTGCCAACCGCAGACCAAAATGCAGGTAAAGACTGATGATGGTTTTTACTACCTGATTACTGCCATGACAGTGGATTTCAACCACATCATCCCGCGTATAGGTATGCGGTGCCGCCATATAAACAGCCATAACCTCATCTATATGTTGCCCCAGATGATCGGTCAGTATTCCATGATAAAGTTGGTGGGAACGGAAGTTATTGGTTAGAGAGGTAGGAAGGAAATATTTTTTTAATGCCGAAAGCGACTGTGGCCCGGAAATCCGGACCACAGCAATACCACCATCACCTATAGCAGTTGCTGGCGCAATTATCGTATCTGTTGTAATCACAAGCGCCTCACAAGTTAAATCAGTTCGGTTGGCGTTTGATCAGATACTGCTGCAGAATGGTCAGCAGGTTATTCACCATCCAGTAAATGACCAAACCCGCCGGGAAATTCAAAAACATAAAAGTAAAGACCACCGGCATCATCAACATAATCTTTGCTTGAGTCGGGTCGACATTAGTCGGGGTCATTTTCTGTTGAATAAACATGGTCGCCCCCATAATTACCGGGGTGATGTAATAGGGATCTTTAACCGAAAGATCTGTAATCCAGAAAATAAAAGGCGCATGCCGCAACTCAATAGCGCCAAGCAGTACCTGATAAAGAGCAAAGAAAACCGGAATCTGGATAAGCATAGGCAAACAGCCGCCCAGAGGATTAACCTTATTATCTTTATAAAAAGACATCATCTCCTGGTTAAGTCGCTGCTTGTCATTGGAATATTTTTCCCGCAATTTCTGCATTTGCGGTTGAAGGTTCTGCATCCCCTTCATTGATTTGTAGCTCTTCTGCGTCAAAGGCCAAAAGATAATTTTAATACAAACAGTTAAAAGAATAATCGCAAAACCATAATTACCAATAAAATCGTAAAAGAATTTAAGAACATGCATTAGTGGCTTAGCAAGAACGCTGAAAAAACCGTAGTCCTTGGCCATCTCAAATTGATAGCCGCTCGCCTTTAACAGGTCATAATCCTTAGGGCCAATAAAGGAGACATAGTCAAATGATTTTTGTTGCCCTGCCTGGAGAGTGAAAAACGCCGAGACAAAACGATTTTCAATAAAGCCATCGCCCATCTGGACCTGGACCTGATTTGCTGAATCCTGTGGGCTCATAATCGTCAAAAAATATTTATCGGCAAACCCTGACCAGATAATTCCTTTTCCATAGATTTTCGCCGCTGTGAGCAAATCATCAGGATTATCCTCAAGAAGTTTTTCGCCGTCGAAAGACAGCGG
>CALZKX010000017.1 GCA_945788155.1 uncultured Flavobacteriaceae bacterium | reverse complement strand
GCACTAGGATTCGAACCTAGGACCGCCTGCTTAGAAGGCAGGTGCTCTATCCAGCTGAGCTATGCGACCATTATAAAGTCGGGGTGGCAGGATTCGAACCTGCGACCTCCGCGTCCCAAACGCGGCGCGATAACCGGGCTACGCTACACCCCGAAACGATTATCTAAAAAATGCGGAGAGACGGGGATTCGAACCCCGGGTACCCGTTAGGGTACGCTTGTTTAGCAAACAAGTCCTTTCGGCCACTCAGGCACCTCTCCTATTCTAATATAAAAGAACGTCGCATTATTTTTAAATGCGGATGCAAATGTAACTTTTCATCTTAAAGAACGCAAACTATTTTTTTACTTTTTTAAAGTAATATTGCTATTCTGGGTATTCAATACGTAAGTGGTAGATATTAGCCAGCTTATGCTTTAATACTTTTTTTATGGATTGAATTTCTTTGAAGGTAATATTTGCATTCAAAAATTGATCGTTTTCAATTTGTTTACTAATAATACTTTCAACAAATACGTCAATTTTAGTAGATGTAGGTTCTTTTAAGCTTTTTGAAGCTGCTTCAACACTATCACACATCATTAATATGGCAGTTTCCTTACTAAATGGACTAGGTCCTGGGTATCTAAAATCATTAATATCGATACCTCCATCCATGCCTTTTTCTTTGCTGTAAAAATAATAGACTAGACTCGTTCCGTGATGTGTTCTAATAAAATCTATAACACGGTCTGGTAGGTTATTCTTTTTTGCTAATTCGATACCGTCTATTACATGATTAATTATAATTGCTGCACTTTCTTTAGGAGATAGTTCATCATGAGGGTTAATTCCCGTGGCCTGATTTTCTGTAAAGTATGTGGGATTCTTCATTTTTCCAATATCGTGATATAAAGCACCTACGCGAACCAGCATAGCATTTGCGCCAATTTCATTAGCAGAAGCTTCAGCTAAGTTTGCAACATTCAAAGAATGGTGAAATGTTCCTGGTGCTTTATTGGATAACTCTTTTAATAGTTTTGAGTTTGTATCAGAAAGTTCTAATAATGACACGTCCGAAACTAATCCAAAAAGTTTTTCATAAGCATATATTAAAGGCTGTACAAATAATGTTGCTAAACCACTAAGTATAAAAAGAATAAATGTTTCTCCTTTTAAGTTGTCAACACCACCTTCATGTATAACAAAAAAAGCAAAATATGCTACTATATATATTAAGGTGATTTGTCCAACAGATATAAAAAGATTGGCTCTTTTATAAAGCTCTGATACTGTAAGTATAGTAACAATACCTGCAATAATTTGCAAGAACATATACTCGTAGTTATTTGTAACGACAAACCCAAGTAATAATACCGTAACAACATGTGCAAACAATCCTAATCGTGCGTCAAAAAAGGCTTTTAAGACTAAAGGTAAAATACATATAGGAACAATATATATGTATGACGAGTTATAATTTACCACCAAAGTGGTTAGCAATACCATTAATAAGATATTAAAAAAGATAAATGTGACCTTAGTATTGTTTTTAAATACTTCTGGTCTGTATTTTCTTATAAAAAGAAGCAACATTAACAATGTTAATGCCACTAACAAGGTATATGCAGCTAAAATCCAATTATAGTTTGCCTCACTCCATATTTGCGATTCATATTCAGACTCTAATGATTTTAAAATTTCGAATTTATCTCCTTCTACAACTTCTCCTTTGGATATAATAATAGTGCCTTGAGCAATACGGCCTCTAACCAAAGATATTTTTTCTAGCTCTTCTTGCAATGAATTATCAGTAATACTAATATTTAAAGAGATATTTGGTTTTATTATATCAAAAAACAATGAGATTAATTTTTGTGAATTTTTAGGTGTAAGATTTAATTCACCAATGCTCTTTTCGGCAAAAGCCCTAAAGTTAGGCTTAATAAAGTTTGAATAATTTGTGTTATCAATTTGGTTTCTATCTTCTAAAAGGATTACAATTCTACTGTTTGAATAATCGTAATCTTTATCAAGTATACCTTTTGAGTACATTTGATTTAATACAGATAAACCTTGATTAAATAATAATGTTTTTTCTAATTTAGATAAAGAATCTGAAAATACTAAAGGAAATTGAACTTTGTAATTTTTAATTACTTCTAAAGCCACTTCGTTATCAATATCAAAATATATTGAAGCATTTTCTTGTATTGCTTGTTGTTCTTGTTGTATTTCTTCTTCAGCTTTTTTAATTGCAAAATCGAAAGGTGCATACAAGTTTTCAGACTGCCATGGCTTGCCCTTTTCAAAACTATACTTAAATTTTCCACTCTTTGGAAATAAGTAAACTATTAAAAAAGAAGTTGCTATAAAAAGGAGTACCTTATATATTAAGGAATGGTTTTTATATAACCTGTTTATAAAATCCTTCATGAATTATATTAATATTATTTCAAAAGTAATAAAAATAAAGGCGCAACATAGATAATGATATTGACATAATCATTCTATTTTCTTCTAAATTTTAACTAATTTCGCATCATTAATAAATTATAAAATTATAATGAGCAAAGAGGTTGTAATCGTTTCAGCAGTTAGAACTCCAATTGGTAGTTTTTTAGGAACATTGTCATCAATTCCAGCTCCAAAATTAGGAGCAATAGCAATTAAAGGAGCTTTAGACAAAATCCAGCTAAACCCACAATTGGTAGAAGAAGTATTAATGGGAAATGTTGTTCAAGCAGGAACAGGACAAGCTCCTGCTAGACAAGCAGCAATTTATGCTGGTATTCCAGATACTGTTCCATGCACAACTATTAACAAGGTGTGTGCCTCTGGTATGAAAACAGTAATGCAAGCGGCACAGTCTATTGCACTTGGAGATGCAAATATTATTGTTGCTGGTGGTATGGAAAACATGAGTTTAATTCCTCATTATTATCATGCAAGAACTGGCACAAAATTTGGCCCAGCCACCCTTGAAGATGGGATGCAGAAAGATGGATTAGTAGACGTATATGATGGAAATGCCATGGGAGTTTGTGCAGATGCCTGTGCTACTGAATACAATTTTTCAAGAGACGATCAAGATGCTTTTGCAATACAATCATACCAACGTTCTGCCGCAGCTTGGGAAGCAAATAAATTTAAAAACGAAGTAGTTTCAGTAGAAGTCCCACAGCGTCGTGGAGAACCAATAATTGTAAACAAAGATGAAGAATACACGAATGTAAAAATGGAAAAAATTCCTGCATTGCGGCCAGCGTTTACAAAAGACGGAACGGTAACAGCCGCTAACGCTTCCACAATTAACGATGGTGCAGCAGCGTTAGTGTTAATGAGCAAAAAAAAGGCAGATGAATTAGGCTTAAAACCCATGGCTACCATAAAAAGTTATGCCGATGCAGCACACGAACCCAAATGGTTCACTACAGCTCCAGCTAAGGCTTTGCCTAAGGCTTTAGCTAAAGTAGGTATGAATATTAAGGATGTTGACTATTTTGAATTTAATGAGGCTTTCTCTGTTGTAGGTTTAGCAAACATGAAGCTTCTTGGTTTGACAGATGATAGGGTAAATGTTAATGGTGGAGCCGTTTCTTTAGGGCATCCGCTAGGTTGTTCTGGAGCTAGAATAATTGTAACTTTATTAAGTGTTTTAGAGCAAAACGATGCTAAAATTGGAGCTGCAGCTATTTGTAATGGTGGTGGTGGAGCTTCAGCAATGGTTTTAGAACGTAATTAATATTATTGGATGCAGTACGGAATTTGTAGCCTAAGTATTGTCCCTTTAAGATTAGAAACTTCTGATGCTTCCAAGTTGATTTCACAATTACTTTATGGTGATTTTTTTAAAGTACTGGAACAACGAAAAAAATGGAGCAAAATCCGTTTAGACTTTGATGGTTATGAAGGCTGGGTTGACAATAAACAATATTTTGAAATTTCAGAAAGTGAATTTAAGAAACTACAACAAAGCACACCTATTTATGCTACAGATCTTGTTGAGTTTATAGAAAATACTTCAAAAGAATTAATTCCTATTCCTTTAGGAGCATCATTAAATGGATTGGCTATTTTAAAGCATTTTCATGATGGAAATACTACTACTGGTGTACTTCCAAAAAGCAACATATTAAACACTGCTTCTTTTTATTTAAATTCACCTTACTTGTGTGGTGGAAAGACGCCTTTTGGAATAG
>CALZKX010000016.1 GCA_945788155.1 uncultured Flavobacteriaceae bacterium | reverse complement strand
TCGCTCGGTATCTTCAACAAAAGCTGTCGCTTTTATCTCGATAATCCTCAAGGGGACAATGTCATCTTTGGTAATTCCTCCCTTGAGGGAGGAGCAAGGAGGGTGTTTACAATAAATAAACACATATTGCTCTAACAATCAAGTAATTATATTTTGACTATATACTTTTAGTTATATCGAACTCACGTTAATATACTAATGTTTAAGATTCTTCGACTATGCTCAGATTGACAAATTATAGTTCTTCATTACTTTCCAAACAGCTTCTTTTTGTGTTATGCTTTTTAATTGTACATTTAACACATGACTGTAAAAAGAATATTAAAAACCAGTGAGATGCCTTGGGTATTAATCCCAGGGCTTTAACTTCCTTTCTTGTTTACTTCAATTTTTTCTTTCTTTTTAACTTTAAATTATTTTAACTAAACATCCATAACTAAAAATATAGTCGTAAAAAATGACTATTAGGATATTACATCTGACCTTAGAAAAACACATATAAACTCATGAAAAATATTATTGTATTAGGTGCTGGCATGGTAGGTAGTGCCATGGCTATCGATATGAAAAAAAAGCATAATGTAACTTTAACCGACATTAATTTACTCACTTTGGAAAAGGTAAAACAAAAGTGTGAAAATCTTAATCTTTTGCCTTTGGATGTAACCGATAAAGAAGCGCTAAAATCCATAATCAAAAATTTTGACTTAGTTATTTGTGCAGTTCCTGGGTTTCTTGGGTTTGAAACATTAAAAACCATTATAGAGGCCAAAAAAAATGTGATAGATATTTCTTTCTTTCCAGAGAACTCATTAGAACTAGACGCTTTAGCCAAAGAAAAAAGCGTGACAGCAATTGTGGACTGCGGAGTTGCTCCAGGTATGGATAATATTATTCTTGGGTATTACAACGAAAAAATGAAGCTTACCGATTTTGAATGCTTGGTTGGAGGTTTACCAAAAATTAAAAAATGGCCTTTTTCTTATAAAGCACCGTTTTCTCCAGTTGATGTTATCGAAGAATACACGCGACCAGCTCGTTATGTAGAAAATAGTCAAGTAATTACAAGAGAAGCTTTAACAGATTGTGAATACTTGGAGTTTGACAATATTGGAACGCTGGAATCTTTTAATTCAGATGGGTTAAGATCCATAATTTATACCATGCCTCATATTCCTAACATGAAGGAGAAAACCTTGCGATATCCAGGACACGTTGAGTATGTTAAAGTCCTTAAAGAAAGTGGGTTTTTTAGTAAAAAAGCTATTGATTTAAAAGGCGCTAAAGTTGTTCCTTTGGACTTTACCAGTAAAGTTTTATTTAATGAATGGCAACTTGGGGAAACCGAAGAAGAGCTTACGGCTATGCGTGTAACTGTTATGGGCGAAAATGCCAATGGACACATTGAAGAAGTTGTTTATAATCTTTATGATGAATACTGTCCAGCAACACAAACCTCATCCATGTCTAGATGCACAGGATACACAGCCACAGCAGCAGCAAATTTATTTCTAGAAGGATTGTTTCATGAAAAAGGCGTTTTTCCACCAGAATTGGTAGGGAAACATGAAGTATGTTTCAATTATTTCTTAAACTATTTAAAAGAACGAGGTGTTGTTTATAAAAGAACATCTAGATTGTTAGAATGAATTTAAAACAACAGTTATATCAATCTTGTAACACATTTATTGAAGATAGATTTAAAACAATCCAAAATAACATAGTAGAACTCCAAAAGGCACTTAATTCTGAAACTAAAAGTAGTGCTGGAGACAAACACGAAACAGGTAGAGCCATGTTGCAACTTGAACGTGAAAAATTAGGTCTGCAATTAGCCGAAATCAATAAAATAAAAAAGACATTATCGAAAGTGAAACTCGATAATACCTCTAATGTTATTACGCTTGGTTCTATAGTGTATACCAATAAGCTAAATTATTTTATTACGATAAGTGCAGGAAAGTTAGTATTTGATAATGAGTCGTTTTATGCCATTTCAGCCAATACTCCAATAGGTAAATTATTGATTGGGAAAACAGCTGGAGATATTATTGGCTTCAACAAAAATAATATAGAAATTAAAAAAATAGAATAGCTAAGTTTTTGAAACCTTTAAGCAAACCTTTTGGTTAATTTTTAGGTTATATGATGTTTTAAAAAAAACGATGGTGTCATTTAATACCGCTTCAATTAAATAATGACCTCCATTATAATAGGTTCGTTTTACAATGGCTTTTAGTTTAGAATCATCAACAACCTGTAGTTGGTGCGCATACAAAATCCCATAAGGTTCTATTGTGTTGAATTCCCCAAAAAACGAAGCCACTAAGGGCGATGGAGGATTGTTGTACAATTCATTTGGCGTGTTATTGGCAATAAGCCTCCCATTATGGAGTACAATTAATTTATCTGAGAAAGCCAAGACATCGTTTTTATCGTGTGTAGCAACAATACAGGTAATATCATTTTCTTTTAAATACTTAAAAAGGCTACGCCTTAAAGATTTCTTTTTAAAATTATCTATGTGGCTAAAAGGCTCGTCCAATAAAATAATTTCAGGCTGTAAGGCCATAGCCCTAGCCAAAGCTACACGTTGCTTTTGTCCACCGCTTAGGTTCTTAATTTTAACACAAGCAAACTCGGTTAACTCTACAACATCAATAAGCATATTGATGCGCTTTTGTTTTTCATCTGGATAAAAGTTTGATAAGTATGTCCCAATAGTTTCTTCAACCGTTATAAAAGGCATTAAGTCAAATTCTTGAGCCACATATTTCATAAAAGGATATCCAACGACCAAGTTGTGTCTTGGGCCTAAAATGGGTTGGTTTTTCCAAGAAATAGAACCCTTATCCAAATCATATTCACCATAAATTAACTTTAACAACGAGCTTTTACCAGAACCACTTTCCCCAATAATTGAGATATTTTCACCAGCATGTGCAGAAAAACTAACATTTTTTACAACCTTATCTTTACTATATCCAAAGGAAATATTTTTAACCTGAAGCATTAATAGTGTTTGAAGACAAAAATAGCACAAAAAAAGCCATCTAAAGGAGATGGCTTAAATATATAAATTCAATATAAAGTATTATTCTTTAATAAATTTTTGAGTATTAGACACTCCATCCTGCATTACTCTAAGAAAGTAAGTTCCAGTACTTAAAGAAGACACATCAACCGTGTTATTTTTTCCAAATTTACTATTTAGTACACGTTTACCAGAAATGTCAAAAACAGTATAAATTGCATCGTTTAAGTTGTATTTGGTTTTAACATATAGCGTGCTTTTTGCTGGGTTAGGAAATAATGTTAAATCTTCGGCGAAAACCTCTGTTTGCGTACTCAAGGTCGATCCCTCAGTTAAAGTAATGGTTTGATTTGCGCCCACATTATTAATAATATCCACAGTGTTAGAAGGCCAGTAAACTTTAACAGAAGTAATATTAGTATCAGAACCAAGACCAAAATGTGTTGTTAGACTATTCGTATATCTAAAACCTTCACCACTTCTCACATCACGTATTTGAGTTCCAGAGCTAGTGGTAATTTCTACTCGAGCCCCAATTCCTGCCTTGTTGAGACCATTACCAACTAATTTAATTTTAAAATAATTATTAAGGTTTCCATCATTATAATATATTTTTGACCCACTTACTACATCCATAAATCCATCGTTATTTAGATCACCAATAGCGCCTTGAGGAGGCATGCCCGAATTGAAGACAGTAAATGACATATTAGCAGGGTTTCCATCGTTTAACAGAATATTTCCGTTAGAGAGAATATCTATAAACCCATCATTATTAAAATCTACAGGAACATTATCAATTCCTGTATAGGTAAAGAATCCTAAATTAGTTGTTGCGGTAACATCAGTAAATACACCATTGCCATTATTGCTCATCATTTTATGTGATGCACCATTGTAACCTCCAATAAATGCATCCATATCACCATCATTATCATAAT
>CALZKX010000015.1 GCA_945788155.1 uncultured Flavobacteriaceae bacterium | reverse complement strand
TATTGGACACCATCTATTGCTCCTAGCGGAATGGCATTTGTTACCAGTGATGTGTATCCAGAATTTAAAGACAACTTATTAGTTGGGTCGTTAAAGTTTCAATATTTAGACCTCGCCATTCTCGATGGCAATAAAATTATTGAAGAAAAGAAACTTATTGAAGGCTTAGGTCGTGTAAGAAGCATAGAACAAGGACCTGATGGCTATATTTATGTTGGTGTTGAAAATGTTGGAATAGTTAAAATAATTCCGAAGAAATAATCTTAAATTTGTCATGTAAAATCAAACAACACATTCATGCTTATAATTGGAATTGCTGGAGGAACTGGATGCGGAAAAACAACTGTTGTAAATCAAATACTCAACGAACTCCCTGAAGGAGAAGTTGGTGTCATCTCGCAAGATTCATATTACCAAGACACTACTCACTTAAGTTATGAAGAGCGTGTAAAAATAAATTTTGATCATCCAAGATCTATCGACTTTGATCTTTTGGCAGAGCATTTAAAGGAATTAAAAAATAAAACGCCTATAAACCAACCCGTTTACTCTTTTGTGCAACATAATAGAACTGGAGATACTATTCTCACACATCCAAGAAAAGTAATGATTGTTGAGGGCATTTTAATACTCACAAACCCTGAACTTCGCAACATGTTCGATATTAAAATATTTGTACATGCCGATAGTGACGAACGCCTTATAAGACGTTTAAAAAGAGATACAGCAGAAAGAGGCAGGGATTTAAACGAAGTACTGTCTCGTTACCAAACCACATTAAAACCAATGCACGAACAGTTTATTGAACCAATGAAAGAACATGCCGATATCATTATACCAAACAATAAATACAACACTGTTGCTGTTGACATAGTAAAAACAATTATAAACGAAAGATTATAATGGTTGACTTTATAAATAAAAACAAACGTTTTTTTAAACCCTTTAAAAATGCCTTCTTTGTCATTTCCATAATATTTGCAATTTGGATGCTATTTTTTGACACCAACTCTTGGTTTATTCATAACGAATTAAATAACGATATTAAAGCACTCGAAGAGGAAAAAGAATATTACAAGAAAGAAATTGAAAAAGATAAAAAAGAAATAAAAAAACTAAGTAGTGACAAAGGCGTTGAAAAATATGGCAGGGAAAAATACCACATGAAAAAAAAAGATGAGGAAATATATTTAATCGAATACGAGGATAGTCTTAAAAAGAAAAAGAATGAGTAAACTATTATTCAACGATTTTGATTCTGTGTCGGCAAAAGCTTGGAAACAAAAAATTCAGTTAGATTTAAAAGGAGCCGATTATAACGAAACCCTTATTTGGAACTCTCCCGAAGGCATCGACGTTAAACCTTTTTATAGTGCAGAAGATATTAATAACATTCCTTTTTCTACAAACACTAACAAGAGCTGGAAAATTTGCCAAACTATTTATGTTAAAAATGCCAATGAAGCCAACTTAAAAGCCCTTGATGTTTTAAACAGAGGTGCCGAAAGCTTGCGTTTTATAATTGCTACTGAAGACACAAATGCTTTTGAGCTTCTAAAAAACATAGACCTAAAAAGCATTCCAGTATTTTTTGAACTAGAATTTATTTCTTCTTCTTATACGTTATCTTTAAATAGTATTGCCAAAAAAGAAAACGCCATTTTCTATCTTCAAATAGATATTATTGGAAATCTTGCTAAAAGCGGAAATTGGTATAATAACCTAAAAGAAGATCATACAATTTTAGAGAACATTATAACAAATTGTAAGTATTTAAAATCGTCAATTTCAATAGATGTATCATTGTATCAAAATTCTGGAGCAAACATAACTCAACAACTAACCTATGCATTAGCGCACACAAACGAGTATCTAAATCATTTTGGAAATGCAATAAAAAATAAAATACTTTTTAAAGTATCGGTTGGTTCAAATTATTTCTTTGAGATTGCCAAACTTAAGGCATTACGATTATTATGGCATTCGTTAGCGTTAGAATACTACCAAAACCCTCCTGAATGCTATATAATAGCTTCACCTACCAAACGCAACAAAACCATCTACGATTACAATACCAACTTACTTCGCACCACAACAGAATGCATGAGTGCTAGTTTGGGAGGAGCCGATTTTATTGACAATATAAGGTATGATGCCATTTATCATGAAGATAACGAATTTGGAGAGCGTATAGCACGAAACCAGTTATTAGTACTAAAAAATGAAAGCTATTTTAATATGGTTAACAATCCAACCCAAGGTGCTTATTATATCGAATTCCTAACAAGTCAATTAGCCGAAAAAGCCCTAGCCATTTTTAAAGATATTGAGAGTAATGGTGGCTTTTTAAAACAATTAAAAGAAGGCATTATCCAAAGAAAAATAAAAGAGAATACCTCAAAAGAACAAGAACTTTTTGATAAAGAAGAAATAGTACTTTTGGGAACCAATATACATAAAAATGAAAACGATAATATGATAAACAACCTGGAACGTTTTCCTTTTTTAAAAAGAAACAAAAGAAAAACCCTTATCGAACCGATTATACCACATCGTTTATCCGAAAAAATAGAACAAGAGCGCTTAAACAATGAAAAAATATAACAACCTACTATTACATATTATGAATTTTAAATCCATTTTTTATTTAATACTTATCTCACTTATTACGTTGTCTTGCAATAACAGTAAAAAAACGACTAATAAAAATCTACCAGGTACGTATCATTTCTTAGAAGACACAGGCACTCAAGTTTTTTTACCAGAAGACTTTGAAAGATATTCGTTAACAAAATACCAACGATTATTGGATTCGTTGACCACAAAAAAAGAATACGAAATTGAATCTGAAAGATTGCAATCCCTAAGTAAAATGGATGGTGCGCTTTATATTTATTACAATAAAGAAGATGGTTCCACTTTTACCATTAACACACGACCATACTTTGCTTTCACAAAAAAAGATGCAACTCAACTACTAGGCTTAATTACCGAAAATAATGATAAAGTAAAAGAAAACAGCGATGCAAAGTTCACCAAAATAACTGCTAAATATGGTGGCGATAAAAACCAACAATTATTTAAAACAGTTTATAAAGTAAGTGGCAAAAGCATGAAAAATGATGTGTATAACGCATCGTATATTATTTCCTCAAAAGGGCAAACGGTTTTTATACAAATATCCACACTCAAAGAAGTGAATTTCGATCCTTACCTTGAAAAGATTATATTAAAATAATGAGAAAAAATGTTCAACATATCAATTTAAAGTCAAAAGTTAAAAGCCAAAAGACAGAAGCCTCTAAATTTATGACCGCCGAAGATATTCCTGTAAAATCTCATTACACGAATGAAGATTTAAATACTGTTGAGCATCTAGGTTTTGTAGCAGGAATCGCGCCAAACCTTCGTGGACCATATAGCACCATGTATGTTCGCAGGCCATGGACAATTCGCCAATACGCTGGGTTTTCAACTGCCGAAGAAAGCAATGCCTTTTACAGGCGTAATCTTAAAGCAGGTCAAAAAGGACTCTCAGTTGCATTCGATTTGGCAACACATCGAGGTTACGATAGCGATCATGAACGCGTTGTTGGTGATGTTGGAAAAGCTGGTGTTGCTATAGATTCTGTTGAAGACATGAAAGTATTGTTCGACCAAATTCCGTTAGATAAAATGTCGGTTTCCATGACCATGAATGGAGCGGTATTACCAATTATGGCATTTTACATCGTCGCAGCCGAAGAACAAGGTGTAAAACCAGAACAACTAGCTGGAACCATTCAAAATGATATTCTTAAAGAATTTATGGTACGCAATACATACATCTACCCTCCAGCACCATCCATGAAAATCATTTCAGATATTTTTGAATATACAAGCCTAAACATGCCAAAATTCAATAGCATCAGTATTTCTGGATATCACATGCAGGAAGCAGGAGCCACTTGCGATATTGAGTTGGCTTACACCTTGGCAGATGGTTTGGAATATATTAGAAAAGGTCTTGAAGCAGGAATGGACATAGACACCTTTGCGCCAAGACTCTCGTTCTTTTGGGGAATAGGTATGAATCATTTTATGGAAATAGCAAAAATGCGAGCTGCAAGAATGCTTTGGGCGAAATTGGTGAAACAATTCAATCCTAAAAACCCAAAATCATTGGCATTACGCACACATTGCCAAACTAGTGGTTGGAGTTTAACCGAACAGGATCCATTTAACAATGTTGCAAGAACATGCATTGAAGCCACAGCTGCTGCATTTGGAGGTACACAAAGTTTACACACAAATGCTTTAGATGAAGCCATTGCACTCCCAACCGATTTTTCGGCTAGAATAGCACGAAACACACAAATATATCTTCAAGAAGAAACCTATATTACCAAAACGGTCGATCCTTGGGCTGGAAGTTATTATGTTGAAAAATTAACACAT
>CALZKX010000014.1 GCA_945788155.1 uncultured Flavobacteriaceae bacterium | reverse complement strand
TTCTATTCGCCATAAATGGTGTTGATGCTTTAGAAAAGCTACTTGACGATCCAGAAGTGGATATTGTATTGAGCGATATCAATATGCCTGAAATGGATGGATTGACGCTTTTGAGCAAACTAAGCGAACAAAAACCTCTGTTAAAATCGGTAATTGTCTCGGCTTATGGCGATATGGAAAATATTAGAACAGCCATGAATCGTGGCGCATTCGACTTTATTACTAAACCAATTAATTTTGAAGACCTTACAATAACAGTCGAAAAAACGCTTAAACATAGTAATCAAGTAAAAGAGACTTTACAAGCCATAAAAGAAAACAACATTTTAAAAATGTATGTCGATGAAAATGTGCTCAATTTTATGGGCAGTAGCGAATACGAGTCGAAAATAATGGCTAACGAAACCATTGAAGGAACGGTTATGTTTATCGATTTATGTGGCTTTACCAAAATAAGTGAAACCGTATCTGCAGATACAGTTGTAACTATGTTAAACACCTATTTTGATGAAATGGTGAAAGAAATTATGGAACATCAAGGCTTTATCGATAAATTTATTGGCGATGCCATTATGGCTGTTTTTAGAGGTGAGTACCACTTAGATAGAGCTATAGATACTGCACTGGCTGTAAGAGAAAAAATAAATAATCTCCCAGAATCTGACAGTTTACAAGGATTTATCCCCAGAGTATCTATTGGCATTAAGAGTGGCGAAATGATTTCTGGTAATATAGGTTCAGCAAGTTTAAAAAGATTAGATTACACAGTTATTGGTGATACAGTAAATACTGCAGCACGTTTTCAAGATGCTGCAAAAGAAAACCAAATAATAATTGCAGAAGATTGTTACAACGAAGTGAAAGAAGCCTTTAAATGTAAAAAAATAGGCGATATTCAATTAAAAAACAAAGCCGAAGCCATTACAGTTTATGAAGTTTTAGAATAAATTATAAAATTTCATTTTCAACAAACATCAACCAATATGGAAGAACAAAAATTAAAAAAAATAAATCAACTAAAAAACAAGCACACCGACGATTTAATTGACCATTATTGGGGAAGCATCAATTATGTGTCTGGGCTTATTAAAGCCTCCGAAATTAAAGCTGGTCTTATTTTGTCATTCTATGGCATATTATTGAATTTCTCTTACAACTATCTAGAAATGGTTTTGACAGAGGCTTCAAATAAGCCTTTTCTATACTTTTTACTGGCTGCTTGGTTTTTATGCACTGCAACTTCTATTTATTTTAGTGTACGTTGTTTTATGCCTAAAATTGAAGCTAAATACGAAAAGAATATATTCTTCTTTGGTGATGTAATTACCAAGTTTGGCAACGTTAAAGAATTTGCTAAAACATTCCATAAAATAAGCTCCGATGAAGACCAATTGTTTGACCAATTAGGACAACAAATTTATATCATTTCAAAGATTGCAGCTTACAAATTTTCCTGTGTAAATAAGGCATTGCGCTTTTTGGCAATTGGCCTTTTACTGTTATTGGTAATTATGGGAAGTTATATGATCGTTTCAATATAATCTCAAACTATTTTAATGAGGTTGCTTCTTGGCAAAAAAGGACAAATTCTTTGTCTAAATCACTAATGGAACAGAAAACTTTTGTAAGTTTAGATGTAGAAACCTAAGTAGGATATTTTTTTAAGCATTGACATTCAATGTTTTAAGTCATTTAATCATCCTGCTTTTAACTTATAAAAACCACTTTTATCACGACCAAGTCACGTTAATTTGCTAAAATGGGGGAAAAAATAAATGTATTGATCGTTGAAGATGAAATGCTTATTGGCGCAAACATTTCGTTACAATTAAAACAACTTGGTTATAATGTAAGCGGCATTATACCTAGAGGTGAAGAGGCACTTGAAACAATTAGAAATGAGCAACCAGATATTGTCCTTTTGGATATTAATTTAAAAGGGGATATTGATGGTATTGATACAGCACATTTAATGCAAAAAGAGTATGATATCCCAATTATTTATCTTACTGCCAATGCTGACGAATCACATTTTAACAGGGCAAAAACCACCAACCCTTATGCTTTTATTTCCAAACCGTTTAAAAAACTGGATTTACAACACGCCATTGAGCTTACCATTAGCAGAGCTATTAAAGGACATTCAAAAAGGATAAATCATGAATTAAACACATCATTTGTGCTGGATGATAGGATTTTTGTGAAGCATCACGATAATATGATTAAGATTATTATTAAAAACATATTATATATTGAAGCCGACCGTAATTACTGCCGCATATTCTCTAAAGAAAAAGAATACTTATTGGTAATGACGCTTAAAGAGATGGTTGAGAAACTTCCACCTGAGCATTTTTTACGTGTTCACCGTTCGTTTATAGTTAATATCTCACAAATTGATGAAGTTGGCAACACGCATGTTGTGGTTTCAAGAAGATCTATTCCGATGAGTAAAAATTTAAGACCCGAATTGTTTAAACGCTTGCAAACCATTTAAGCGGCTTTCCCCAATTCAAATTCAAAAGCCACAATAGTACCATTAGATTTCACATGCTCCATGGTTCCGTTAAGTTGATGTGTTAACAATTGTATTAATTGCATTCCAAATCCTTTGCCCTTGGTAAAGTCATCATCTTCTTGGCCTATGCCATTATCTATTACTTTTAGTGCTAGTTTGTTTTTGCCTAACTGTGTTAGGTTTACATTAAGTTTGCCCTTTCTGTCCTTTGGAAAAGCATATTTTAGTGCGTTTGTAATCAATTCGTTCACAATTAATCCCAGTGGTACAGCTGTATCAACATCCAGTTCCATGGTTTCCATATCGCACTCAAGAACAATGCGCTGTTCTGCTCCAAAAGAATCAAGCACATGCTTTCCTAAATTAATAAAATAGTCTTTCATTTCAATAGTTCCCAAATTTTTTCCCTGATACAACCTTTGGTGTATCATACTCATAGACTGTACCCTGTTTTGGCTTTCCTGCATAGCTTCTATAACGGTTATGTTTTCAGTTTGTGCAGATTGGAGCGAGAGTAAGCTTGATACAATTTCCAGATTGTTTTTAACACGATGATGTATCTCTTTTAACAAAAATTCTTTCTCCTTATTTTGATTTTCAAGAAGTTTGTTTTTCTTTTTATTGGATACATAATTTTGAAAAAGAATAACAAGCAATAGCAGCAATAATATAGTAATAACTATTATTAGCGTTTGAAGTGTGCGTTGTTGGTTTAGCTTGGTTTGTTGTTGTTGGATTGTGTTTTCTTTTTGCACCATATTATGCTCGGTTTGCAACAAAGAAATATATTGATCGGATTCTGCTGTAAAGATTTTGGCTTTAAGTTTATCGTACATAGCCATGGCATCGTACGCATCTTTATAGTTGTGGTTTCCAGCGTAAGCTTTTCCTAATGTTTCATAGGCTTGACTTAGGTAAAATTCGTCACCAAACTTTTCGGTCGCTACTTCAATAGACTGTTTCAAACTTTCTATCGCCGAAATATATTTACCCTCAAGGTGTTGCGCTTTTCCAAGGGCAAGCCATGAGCGCATCAACATAAAGTTATTGTCTAATAATTCGGCATATTTTATTGCTTTTTCCCCTGCGCTTTTAGCAGCTTCATAATTTTGTAAATAGCCATTTAAATCTACTAAGGAAATGTAAATATCACTTAAATTATTATAAAAGCCATAACGTTCTCCTATAGACATGGCATGCTCATAATATTGCAATGCTTTATCAAATTCATTCAATCCCAGATAATTATTTCCAACAACGTAGAGCGTAAAATCGTAGTCCAAATCGTTTATACCACGCTCTT
>CALZKX010000013.1 GCA_945788155.1 uncultured Flavobacteriaceae bacterium | reverse complement strand
TGTCCGACAAGATTTCAAAATTTGTACAAAAAAAGTTTAATACAGATTTAGCGGGAGATTTAGGGTTATCTGGTAGACAAACCATACGAGTGATGTTTAAAATAGATAAAACAGGAAGCGTTACAGGCGTAATGGCTAGAGCACCACACCCAAGGTTAGAGAAAGAAGCAGCACGAGTAATTAACTCACTTCCTAAAATGAAACCAGGAAAGCAAAGAGGTAAAGCAGTAACTGTACCTTATTCTTTACCTATTATATTTGCAGTTCAAGACTAATAACAAGAATTAACATAAATTTAAAATCCCGTTACAATTTGTAACGGGATTTTTTTTGGTACGCTTCTTGTGATTTTATCATAATATTAACATTTTAAAACAATAATTATGAATTTCTCAAAGAAAATTCACGAACTCGTTGGTCAGAACGAGCAAATCGTGAAAACACCACAAAAGCATGATGCAAATTTACAAAAAAACTCAACCCTCTACTTTCAGGTTGGGTTGATTTTAACACTTCTCGCAACTTATGGCTTGTTCGAAATGCAGTTTCAAACCAAATCAATTGTGTGGGAAGAGAATTACCCAGAAACTGAACCTAATGTTTATGTTAACTATGTCCCTAAGCCAGTTCCCAAAACAGTTAAAGCAAAAAAGGTAGAGCCAGTTAGGAAAAAATTATTGACAATAAATTTTAAACCAATTGACAATAATTCTTCAATAAAAGAACCAACAAAAGATATTATTACCGAACCAACCTCTCTTAGTAAACCAACAGTAAATAAAAAACCAAGTAAACCAGCCCCAGCAAGGAAATCAACATATTCCATTATTGGTGTAGAACAAGTACCAATTTATCCTGGATGCGAAGATCTTAAAACCAATGATGAATTAAGAGTTTGTATGTCAAATAAAATTGGAAAATTAATTAGTAGAAAATTTGATTCCGATCTCGCAGGTGAACTTGGATACACTGGAAAACAGCGAATTAATGTCCAGTTTAAGATAGATAAACTCGGTAATGTTATAGATATTAAAGCTAGAGCGCCTCATACTAAGTTGGAAATAGAAGCGATTAATACTATAAATAAAATTCCTAAAATGATTCCTGCAAAACAAAGTAACAAAGAAGTGATTGTTACATACACGTTGCCTATAGTATTGCAAGTTCAGTAATCTTAAAAAGATACTTTTTAAAAGCCACTATCGTTATATGGTAGTGGTTTTTTTATAATTAATCTTAAAAAATAGTATCTTTCCCAAACAAAAAAATTGTGCTGCATCAAATGAAGAAATTATTACTACTTCCTTTAATTTTCTTTTCTCTTAATGTCCTTTCTCAAGATACAAATTATGAGAAATCGCCAGTATTTCCAGAGTGCGAATCGCAACACCAAGAAAACTTAAGTAATTGTTTTAAAAAAGAACTTGCAAAATTTGTACATTCAAATTTTAAGTTACCTCAAATTGTTATTGACGAAAACTATAAAGGAAATATTTTTGTGCTATTTGAAGTTAATGAAAAAGGCAGCTTTGATGTGCTTTATATTGATGCAACTTATAACGAATTAAAAAATGAAGCTAACAACGTTTTTGCACAATTACCAACTGTAAAACCAGCCACTTATAATGGAAGAGCAATTTACAAACAATATTCTTATAAAATCACCATTCCTTTAGAGTCTCCTAATTCTTTTTCAATTAATGAAAATAAGGCTGAAGTAAATGCAATTCCAAAGATAGAGCAAGAAGCTAAGAATGAATACGGTAAGCTAAATGCAAGCATAAAGCCTTACGAAGATTTAGAATACAGCAGCACTCTCAATATTCCATTTTTACACAGTTCGTATGCAAAATTTGATAGGAGCTTAAACCTAATAGGCACAAATAGTCATACCGCTGCTAAACCATTTATATATAGTGAGGTTGCAAATTATTATGATTTTAAGTCTAAAAAAGAGGCTCTAATAAAAGAATCGAATAGTTGGTGGCAAAGAAAATTATTAAACGAACATTTGCTACAGTTACAGGGAAAAGGGTATTGGTTTACATTGGATCCTGTTTTTGATCTTCAGGTTGGAAAAGATTTTCAAGCAGATTTCAACTCTACTTTCAATAATACCAGAGGAGTCTTTGTACAAGGAGGTTTAGGAGAAAAGCTAAGTTTTTCGGCATCTGTTTATGAAAGCCAAGGGCGTTTTGCAGAGTATGTAAATAGGTATGCTGAAAGTTTAAAAGGTTTTGGACCAGATCCAGCCGTTATTCCAGGTCGTGGTATAGCAAAACGATTTAAGAAAGATGCTTACGATTATCCTGTTGCCGAAGCCTATTTGTCTTATTCCCCAACAAATTTTTTAAACATTCAGTTTGGACATGGCAAAAATTTTATAGGTGACGGTTACCGTTCGTTATTGCAAAGCGATGTCGCAAGCCCTTCTCCTTTTTTAAAAATGAGCACAAAATTCTGGAAAATAAAATACACCAATACCTGGATGTGGTTAAAAGATATTAGACCAGATGTTGTAAACAATAAGGCTTTCTTGACCAAGTATATGGCAAACCATTATTTAAGCTGGAACGTTTCTAAAAAATTTAATCTAGGGTTATTCGAATCGGTCATATGGAACAATTCTAACAACAGAGGGTTTGATGTTAATTATTTAAACCCCATTATTTTTTATCGTGCCATTGAATTCCAAACGGGTCAAGGCGCAGGTAATGCGGTCTTAGGAGCTACTGCAAAATATAAAGTAAACGATAATATTAATATTTACAGCCAATTTGTATTGGATGAGTTTTCCTTAGGTGATATAAAAGCAGGTGACAAAAGCTGGAAAAACAAATATGGTTACCAAATTGGCGCAAAATATTACAATGCCTTTAAGGTAGATAATTTGTATTTGCAATTTGAGTATAATCGTGTGCGTCCTTATACCTATTCACACAATACAATCGTGCTTAATTATGGAAATAATAACCAATCTATGGCACATCCTTGGGGTGCAAATTTTAGTGAAGCTATTATAATTGGACGTTATAATTATAAACGTTGGTTTGCCGATGCTAAATTGGTTTTTGGGATAAGAGGATTGGATTTTAACAATGGGATTGACGATTTTAGCTATGGAGGCGATATTTATAGAGACTATAATGAACGTCCTTACGATTCAGGTGTTGAAATTGGACAAGGCATAAAAACAAATATTTTTCATGCTGAATTGCAATCTGGTTATTTGGTAAATCCAGCAACGAATTTAAAACTATTTGCATATGTGAGTTATCGCAATTTTAGCCCTAATGCGACAACAGTAAATACGTTTAGTAATAATACCCTTTGGTTTAGCCTTGGCTTGCGAACCGATTTATTTAACTGGTATTTTGATTTTTAATTCTTAGTTAGACTCAAATAAATAGTGCGTCTAATTTTTTCTGAATTAATAAAATTCCAACTGTAATTTAGGTTGTCGTATTGTTTTGTAATTGCTGTATTGTTTACAATGTCATCTTCAGTTTTACCTTTGTCAATTTCAGCCTGCACATTCGTCCTTAATAGTGTTAACATCTCTAAAAAAGAAGCGTATTCGGCTTTATTTGATAAATTGCCATGACCTGGAATAATTTTGGTATTTTCATCAATAACCATTAGCGCTTTTTTTACAGCATTTATATAGCCATCGATACTTCCTCCAGAATTTACATCAATATATGGATAGCGTTTATAAAAATAATTATCGCCTGTATGTAGCACGTTGCTCTCTGTAAAATACAACATTGCATCACCATCTGTATGTGCATTGTCGGTATGGAACACTAGCACTAGTTCACCATTAATGTGTACACTCAATTTGTCGTTAAAAGTAATTACCGGTAATCCTTCAGTGGTTTTACCCTCTGAAAGTCGCTTATAAACATTATCGTGTGCAATAATTTTAGCACCAACTTTTTCCATATTAGCATTTCCTCCAGTATGGTCGCCATGAAAATGTGTGTTTACAACATATTGTATTGGTTTATCACTTAGCTCTTTAATAGCATCTAGAATTTTGGGAGTTAATCGTGCAAATTGATCATCGATTACAAAAACACCATCATCACCAACAGATACACCAATATTTCCTCCTTGACCAACCAACATATACACACTATTGGAAACCTGTATTGTTTTAATAACCACCTCATTTTGTTGTGCAGGGATAGTTGTAAATGAGCAAACAAGAAATAGAGATAAGAATAATTTAAATATTTTCATTATGATTGGGTTTTTTGAATAAAATCCATTAAATATACTAAAACTTACAGGAAGGGTATTAAATATACAATTACTTATATTTTACATTGCTCAAAACCAATTTTAAAAGTATCTTTGGCAGCGCAAAACTTTAGCACAAAACCGACCAATGTCAAAGGTTTCAAATTCTACAATACCAAAGCCTTCAGTAATTTCAAATTTTAAGGAAATTACTAAAATGCGATTGTCTTTAAGTGTTGTGTTTTCATCGTTGGCTGGATATTTACTAGGAGCTGATACCGTTAGTTTTTACACCTTATTATTACTGGCTTTTGGTGGTTATTTTATGGTAGGTGCTTCCAATGCTTATAACCAAATAATTGAACGTGATTTGGATGCTTTAATGGAGCGCACAAAAAACAGACCAATTCCTTCAGGAAGCATGTCTGTACAATCGGCATTTATTTTAGCAACAGTTTTTACTATTTTGGGGATTACGGTATTATACATTATCAATCCGCAAACGGCTATGTTTGGTGCTATATCAATTTTTTTATATACAAGTGCTTATACACCTTTAAAGACTAAAACACCATTATCGGTTTTTGTTGGAGCTATTCCTGGAGCTATTCCTTTTATGTTAGGTTGGGTGGCAGCCACTAATGATTTTGGTATTGAACCAGGAACCTTATTTATGCTTCAATTTTTTTGGCAATTTCCTCATTTTTGGGCTATAGGATGGTTTTTACATGAAGATTATCAAAAAGCAGGATTTAACATGCTACCAACAGGGAAACGTGATAAAGCAACAGCAGTACAAACAATTTTATATACCATTTGGACCATACTAGTGTCTATCATTCCTGTGTTTGGTTTTACAGGAGAATTAAAGCTAACCGTTGTTGGTACTGTTGCTGTATTTCTTGTAGGATTGGTTATGCTATATTATGCCGTACAACTGTTTAAGAAAAAAACCGCAATAGCCGCAAGACAATTAATGCTAGCAAGTGTATTATACATTACATTGGTACAAATAATTTACGTTTTGGATAAGTTTATTAGATAATTATGGATTTAACACAAGGAACTTTAGAAGAGAAGAATAGAAGGGCTAAAAAAATGATGCTTTGGTTTGGCATTGTTTCTTTAATCATGTCGTTTGGCGGCTTGACTAGTGCTTTTATTGTAAGTAGTACAAGAGAAGATTGGTTACAAGATTTTATATTACCACAAGCATTTACAATAAGCTTGGTGTTAATAGTTATTAGTAGTGTCACATTTATTTTGGCTAAACGTGCATTAAAATCTGGCAATAGAGATGCCACGACAATATTCTTACTAATAACATTGGCACTAGGTATAGGTTTTATTATAAGCCAACTTTCAGGATTTAATCAAATTATAAAGCTAGGGTATAATTTTACTGGACCAACTAGTAATATAACAATGTCATATATTTATGTGATAGCTTTTGTACATGTTTTGCACGTCATTGCTGGGTTAATTTGCTTGTTGGTGGTAATTTATAATCATTTTAAACAAAAGTATAATGCCTCTAAAATGCTTGGTTTAGAACTAGCTGCAACCTTCTGGCATTTTATAGATATTTTGTGGATATACTTGTTTTTCTTTTTATATTTCTTTAGATAAATAAAATGATTATTTTTGTTCAATTTTAAAAACGAAATTCATCTTATGGATAATACAGTTGTAAGTACTGGAACCGAGGGAAAAACTTGGGGTGGCGGAAATAAGCCATTAAAATCAAGCTATGGAAAAATGATGATGTGGTTTTTCATTGTTTCCGATGCATTAACTTTTTCAGGTTTTTTAGCAGCTTATGGATTTTCTAGGTTTAAGTTTTTAGACTCTTGGCCAATTGCCGATGAAGTGTTTACTCACGTGCCTTTTTTCCATGGAAATTATCCAATGATTTATGTGGCATTCATGACATTTGTTCTTATTATGTCATCGGTAACAATGGTGTTAGCTGTAGATGCTGGACATGAAATGAAAAAGGCCAAAGTAACATTTTATATGTTCCTTACCATTATTGGAGGTTTAATATTCGTTGGCTCACAAGCATGGGAATGGGCAACATTTATTAAAGGCGATTATGGAGCTATACAAACAAAGGGCGGGAATATTTTACAATTTGTAGATACCGACGGAAAACGTGTGGCACTTCGTGATTTTGCAGTTATTGACGAACATAAAGAGCGAGTACAGGACGAAAGAAAATCGGGTCTTTGGTTTACAAGCGAAGGCACATTGCCAACTTACACAGTTAGCGAGGTTTTAAACGGCCTAGAAGCTAATGAAAATGTATTGGTTCGTACCCAGTTAATTAATGAAGAAGGTGAAAAAACAGTGCTGTCTAGGGTAGAATCTTTACGACAAATTAAAGACAATGGTAAAATAGTAGTAGAAGGCGCAAACCTTCATGTAAATGAATATGGCACACCATTATTTGCAGATTTCTTTTTCTTTATAACAGGTTTTCACGGTTTTCACGTATTTTCAGGAGTTGTTATTAATATTATCATATTCTTTAATGTAATATTGGGTACTTACGAACGAAGAAAGAACTACGAAATGGTTGAAAAAGTGGGACTTTATTGGCACTTTGTAGATTTGGTTTGGGTATTTGTATTTACATTCTTCTACCTTGTTTAATTATAGATAATTCGATTTTAAAATGGCAGATCACGCACATAAATTAGAAATATTAAGAGGCTTAATTAAGTTTAAATCCAATACTCAAAAAATTTGGGGAGTATTAATACTTCTTACCATTGTTACAGGAGTTGAGGTTGCATTAGGTATTTATAAACCAGAAGCATTGTTGGCTCCGTTTTTAGGAATGAAAATTCTAAACTGGATATTCATCGCCCTTACAATAGTAAAAGCATACTACATTACTTGGGATTTTATGCACATGAGAGATGAAACAAAATCGTTACGTCGTATGGTTGTTTGGACCGCAGTATTTCTTATTTGCTACTTAATTTTTATTCTATTATTAGAAGGAGGTTATGTTTTTGATGTATATAAAGATGGATACATCAAAAGAGATTTTTAAAAAGAATAACATTTTAATATGTTAAAACATATTGATAAAGGCGGTTATTAAAACCGTCTTTTTTATTTTTGTGCCATGCAAAAAAAGAGCTTTAAAAAAACACTCATACTTTCGGTTTTATTCTTTCTACCTGTAATTTTTTTATTGTTTTTATACCCTTCAAAGCACAATTACAATCCATTGGATGTAGTTAGAACAAGCATTGAAAACGTTACAAATTTTAAAGATGAAGAAGGGCATAGCGTTAATTTAAAAAATAATATTACAGTCTTGGGATTTTTTGGTAGTAATACCATGGAACAAATTACCTCAGCTTCAAACCTAAAAGAGTTGATTTATGATAAATTTAAAGGCTTTAAACGGTTTCATGTATTAATACTAGTTCCCCAAGGGTCTCAAGAACAAGTTTCTGAATTGAGAAAGGAGCTTTTAAAATACGATGAACTTAAGTATTGGCATTTTGGATATGGACATCCACAAGATATTTCAACCGTTTTTAATAGTTTAAAATCCACCGAACCTTTAAATGAAAATAGTGCCACAAGTCATGTCTTTATTGTAGATAAAGATTTGAACCAACGAGGTAGGATTGACGATCGAACCGACAACGACATTGAAGCAAATAAAAAAATATATGGCATGTACTCTTACAACGCTATTAAAGTAGCCGAACTTAAAAATAAAATGAGCGAAGATATGCGTATTTTATTTACAGAGTATAGACAAAAAAGAAAAGGAAATTTTGACTCTTCATCACGAAGAGCCGATGATATTAAAACAAATGAAGAAAACTAATTATTCTTACGTAGGAATAGCACTGGTTATATTAGTGTTTGGAATTATTTTTATTCCAAGGATTATCGATCGAATTACAAGTGATGACATCACTAGAGAAGAAAGTAGAAGTAAAAAAGCAAGCACGCAAGTGTCAGGTGATGAGCCATTGGGTTTTTTAGAAATAAATGGTGAAGCAAAAAAAGTACCTGCATTTAGTTTTACTAACCAAAATGGTAAAACCATTACCAATAAAGATTACGAAGGGAAAGTCTATTTGGTAGAGTTTTTTTTTACCACCTGTCCTACAATTTGCCCAAGAATGAGCAAAAACTTAGTGCAAATTCAAAACAATTTTTCTGGCTATGAAAATTTTGGAGTAGCCTCTTTTACCATTAATCCTAAAAACGACACACCTGAGGTTTTAAAAGCCTATGCCGAAAAGTATGGCATAACAAACCCTAATTGGCATTTAATGACAGGAGATCAAGATACTATTTACGCATTGGCCAACGAAGGATTTAATTTATATACAGCCGAAGATGGAACTGTTGATGGTGGTTTTGAGCATTCAGGAAATTTTGCGCTTATCGATAAAAACGGATTTATTAGATCTAGAACAGTAAACGGAAACCCAATAATATATTACAATGGTATTATTAGTGAAGAAGAAAAGTACGATGAAGATGGTTTTAAAGAAGAGATAACAATGTTAAAAGAAGATATTGCAAAGCTTTTAAAAGAGTGAGATGACAGTTGATAAAACAAAAGAAAAAAAATACAATAAATGGATAGTTGCTTTGTCCATAACAATACCTTTGGTTGTCGCTGCCTTATTTGGGATTAAAATACCAAATGTAGAACCACTTACATTTTTACCACCAATTTATGCATCTATTAATGCTATTACAGCATTAGTTTTAGTAATTGCTTTTTGGGCTATTACCAATAAAAAACAAAATTTGCATAAACGATTAATGCAATTTGCTATTTCATTATCAATAGTTTTTTTAGTAATGTATGTAGCGTACCACATGACAAGTGAATCCACAAAATTTGGAGATATAAACCATGATGGTATTTTGGACACGAATGAAAAAGAAAAAGTAGGATCTGTTTTGTACTTATACCTTATCATACTTTTTACACATATAATTTTGTCCATAGCAGTTATACCATTTGTGTTAATTACCTATGTTAGAGCAATTACCAATAACTTCGATAGACATAAAAAAATAGCTAGAATCACATTTCCTTTATGGTTGTATGTTGCGGTTTCTGGCGTAGTTGTTTATATTATGATTTCACCGTATTATTTGTAAAGATGACATACAGGGCTTTCTTTTTTCTTTTTTCTTTTCTCTTTTTTCTTGAGACAAATGCACAATGTGCAATGTGTCGTGCAGTCCTAGAAAGTGAGGAGGGACAAAAAACAGCCGAAGGGATTAATAATGGAATTATCTACCTAATGCTTATTCCATATATATTAATTGGAGGAATTGGGTTTATTATTTATAGAAAACTCAAACAAAAATAATTTTAACATTTAATTAAGTTTTAGGATGTAACAAATCAAGGCTTTTGCAGTCTAATTGTTGTTATATCGTTTGATATAGTTCAAAAAAACAACACTAACTATGCTAAAAATTAGCCAACTACATAAGTCGTATCCAATAGGCGATTCCAGCCTACATGTACTTAAAGGAATTGATTTAAATGTAGAAAGTGGAGAAATGGTGGCTATAATGGGCTCATCGGGATCTGGTAAATCAACACTTTTAAATATCATTGGTATTCTTGACGAGGCAGACTCTGGAGAATATACTTTAGATGGTGTAGAAATTAAAAACCTTAATGAAAAAAAGGCAGCCATTTACCGAAATAAATTCTTGGGATTTATCTTTCAATCTTTCAACCTTATCAATTATAAAAATGCCTTAGAAAACGTAGCACTACCATTATATTATCAAGGGTTAAAACGTAAAGAGCGCCAAGAAAAAGCAAAATTTCATTTAAAAAAAGTTGGATTATTAGACTGGGCACATCACTTACCTAGCGAACTATCTGGTGGGCAAAAACAGCGTGTTGCAATAGCCAGGGCATTAGCTGCTGAACCAAAATTATTATTGGCAGATGAGCCTACAGGAGCATTAGATATGGGAACTTCGTATGAAATCATGGAGTTCCTTCAACAATTAAACGACGAAGGAAAAACCATTTTAATTGTAACACACGAAGAAGATATCGCCAAAATGTGTAAACGTATAGTGCGTTTACGTGATGGTGTGATTATGGAAGACAAAAAAGTTAAACAAGTAAGAGCAGGACAAAATGTTTGATTTAGATCTTTGGCGCGAAATATTTCAAAGTATTAACAAAAATAGGCTAAGAACCATACTATCTGGTTTTACAGTGGTTTTTGCAATTATGCTCTTTACGATACTTTTTGGATTGGTAAACGGTTTGCAAAACACATTTACAGAAGCCTTTGCCGATGATGCTAACAATGCCATCTTTATTAATTCAGGAAGAACTACCAAGGCATACAAAGGGCTACAAGCGGGAAGACGAATTCAATTCGAAAACAAAGAGATAGATTACATTAAGGACGATAATGGAAATAAAGTTGAGTTTATTACCGCAAGAATTTACAGGAATGAAGTAGCTACGTTTAGAAACGAGAAAAGTAACTACTCTGTAAAAGCCGTGCATCCTGACCATCAATTTTTGGAAAGAACAGTAATGAATGAAGGCCGTTACATAAACCAAAGAGACATAAACGAAAAAACAAAGGTTGTAGTTATTGGAAGACTTGTTGAAGATGACCTGTTTTTAAAAACCACGGCACTTGGTAAATACATTAACCTTAGTGGGATTCAATATAAAATTGTTGGTATATTTTCAGATGAAGGCAATGAAAATGAGGAACGTTCAATTTATATGCCAGTTTCTACAGCCCAACAAGTATATGGTAATAACGAATATATAGATCAAATTAACCTGTCTTATAATCCAGACATGAATTTTGACCAAGCTATTGCGTTTAGTAAGAGTTTAGAAAAGAAATTAAAAGAACGTTTTTCGGTTGCAAAGCTAGACCAAAGAGCTATACGAGTTCGTAATATGGCCGAAGCTTCCAGAGATGTAAATCAAATGATGGTGGTTTTAGGCATCCTTGTTTTGGTAATTGGCCTTGGGACTTTAATTGCAGGCATAGTTGGTATTAGTAATATTATGATATTTATTGTTAAAGAACGTACTAAAGAAATAGGAATAAGAAAGGCCTTAGGAGCTCAACCAAGATCGATAGTGCTTATTATTTTATTGGAGTCGGTTCTTATAACTGCTATTGCAGGATACATTGGCTTGTTAATAGGAACAGGTGTTTTAAATTTAGCAGGTCCAAGCTTAAAGGAATATTTTATTACAGACCCAAGTGTAAAAACATCGCTAGTGGTAATGGCAACTATTACTTTAATTATTGCTGGAGCATTGGCAGGTTATGTGCCCGCAAAAAAAGCATCAAGAATTAAACCCATTGTAGCCCTTAGAAACGAATAACCATGATTAAGTTTTTATTTGATAGAGATACTTGGCAAGAAGTGTATGACAGTATGAGCAAGAACAAGCTTAGAACTGTTATAACCATGATAGGTGTTTGGTGGGGAATTTTACTACTAATAGGACTATTAGGTGCTGCACGAGGCATGGAAAATTCGTTTAATAGAATTTTTGGCGACTTTGCAACCAATAGCGTATTTATTATTGGAGGTACAACAAGTATGCCGTTTAAAGGCTTTCAAGAAGGGAAACAAGTACGTTTAACCTTGTCTGATACAGAAAAAATACAAAACAATGTTGAAGGAGTAGAGTTTGTAGTACCAAGAAACCTTACTCAAAGCCTAGTTGTTCGCAATCTTTTATCAGGAACATTTGGTGTTGCAGGAGATTTTCCGTTGTTAGATCAAGTGCAAAAAAAGAAATTACTTCATGGACGTTTTATTAATCAAAGTGATATAGATAATAGAAGAAAAGTTGCAGTTATATCCGAGGATGTTTATAAGCAATTATTTGAGAAAGATGTAAATGCCATAGGAGAATTAATTCAAATAAATAGTAGCAACTATATGGTAGTGGGAGTGTTTGATGTAGGAAATATTCAATTGGGACCAAGTGATGATATTCATATTCCATTTACAACATTCCAACAAACATACAATCGAGGCGATCGAATAGGTTGGATGATGATTACTGGAAAACCAGAATTCAACATTGTACAAATAGAACAAGATGCCAAATTAATGCTAAAGAATATACACAAAATCCATCCTGAAGACGATAGAGCTTTTAGAAGCTTTAATCTTGGTCAAGCATTTGGTAGAATGACAGGCTTTTTAATAGGCATGCAGTTTTTAACATGGTTTGTAGGTATTGCAACTCTTATAGCTGGAGTTTTTGCCATCGGGAATATATTATTAATTACGGTAAAAGAACGCACCAAAGAAATTGGTGTAAGACGCGCTTTGGGAGCAACACCTTTTGAAATAAAAAGACAAATTGTTGTTGAGGCAGTATTTTTAACATTAATAGCAGGACTGTTTGGCATTCTTACAGGAGGATGGATTTTAATAGCACTGGATGCAGCATTTGGTCAAGGACCAGATGCAACATTGGTCAACGCATCAGTTTCAATATTAGTTGTATTTGTAGCCTTATTAATACTAGTAGCATTAGGCACACTTATAGGTTTAATACCAGCTTTTAAAGCGACAAGCATTAAACCCATAGAAGCATTAAGAGAAGAATAAAAAAAAATCAACAATTATATTAATTAAAAGAAATGAAAAAACCAGTAAAAATTATTTTAGGAATAGTATTGTTAATCCTTTTAGTTTGGGTATTAGCATATTTCAAAAAATCAAATACTGCCGAGGTATTAGACTATAAGGTTGACGAACCTTACTTTACTTCTATAGATTATAAAGTTGTAGCAACAGGAAAATTAAATCCAGAAGAAGAAATTGAATTAAAACCTCAAATATCTGGAATCGTTGATATAATTGTAGTTGAAGAAGGCGATATTGTTCAAAAAGGCGATTTAATTGCTAAAATTAGAGTCGTACCAAATGAGCAAGCACTAGTAAGTGCCAATAGCAGAATTAAAACAACACAATTCACAAAAGATAATGCTCAAATATTATATGATAGAAATAAAGCATTATTTGAAAAAGGTGTTATCTCTAAACAAGATTTTGAAAATAGTGAACTGTCTTTAAATCAAGCAGTAGAAAATTTAAAGCAAGCACAAAACGATTATCAAATTATAAGACAAGGGTCATTATCTGGAGGAAGCTCTGCTAACACCAATATTGTTGCTCAAATTGCTGGAACGGTTTTACAAATTCCAATTCGTGAAGGCGATCAAGTGATTCAAAGTAACAACTTTAATGCAGGGACAACCATTGCTACCATTGCCGATATGAGCAAAATGATTTTTGAAGGTAAGGTTGATGAAGCCGAGGTTGGTAAGTTGGAAGAAGGAAAAGACATCGTAGTGGTTCTTGGAGCTATTAACGAGAAAAAATTTCCAGCAAAACTAACATTTGTTGCCCCTAAAGGAATAGAAGAAAATGGCGCTGTACAATTTACCATTAAAGCTGATGTAGAAGTAGAACAATCTACAAAAATTAGAGCAGGATATAGTGCCAATGCCGAAATAGAAATTGAAAGTAAAGACAGCATTCTTAGCATTAAAGAAGCGTTGTTACAGTTTAATAGAATCACCGAAAAACCATTTGTTGAAATTTTAAAAGAAGACGGAAAGTTTGAAAAAGTAGATGTTGAACTTGGACTTTCAGATGGAATTAATGTTGAAATAACCGATGGTGTAAAAGAAGGCGATAAGATTAAGGTTTGGAACAAAGCCAAAGAAGAAAACAATGATGACGAAAATAATGGTAGAAGAAATTAATAAAAGCAAAATGAAGTTTAAACTAGTAGTGATTGCTTTATTAATTAGCGTCGCAGGATTTACACAAAATAAAACGTGGTCACTTGAAGAATGTGTGGCTTATGCTTTAGAAAACAATATTACCATTCTAAGAGGTGAGAACAACCTATTAATAAATGAACAGGATATAATAGTTGCAAGAGGTAATTTTCTTCCTTCCCTTAGCGGAAGTTTGGGAGAACGCATGAACATAGGTTCTGGCTTTGATCCTGTGTCTAACCAAAGAATTAGCCAAACGGTAAATTCGTTCAATTATAATGTGAGTATTAATCAAAATGTGTTTAATGGGTTTAGAACCTTGAACCTTTATAAACAATCATTGTTAAATCAAGAAATAAATCAACTGGATTTAAATCGTATTAAAGATGACATTTCATTAAATGTAGCCAACTCATACTTAAATGTGTTGTTCAACAAAGAAAATTTAGAAACTGCTAAAGCACAATACAATTTTTCTAGTACGCAATTACAACAGGTAAAAAACTTAGTTGAAGCAGGAGTGCAACCCCAAGCAAATGTCTATGATGCCGAGGCGACTTTGAGTAATGATGAACAAAACCTCACAATTGCCGATAATAACTATACCTTGGCCTTACTTTCTTTGTCACAACTATTACAAGTTCCTTTTGAAGGGTTTCAAGTAGAGATTATTGAAATTGATACACCATCTGCATTGCTAATGTATAAAGATATTGAGCCAATTTTAAACTATGCCTTTCAAAACAGAAATGAAATAAAAGTTGCCGAAAAAAACATTGAAAATGCTGAATTGAACACACAAATTTCTAAATCAGGATATTACCCATCTGTAAATTTTAGCTATGGCGTGGGTTCTGTTTGGAGTGAATCTAAAAACGACTTTACAAAACAAGCCTTTTTTAGAGAGTTAGATGCAAACAAAGGACATAATTTTAATCTCAGTGTAAATATTCCAATATTTTCACGATTTCAAAATAAAACAGCCGTCGCAAAATCCAAGATCAGGGAGGAAAACTCTAAACTGGATTTAGATCAAGCTAAGTTAGATTTAGAATCTAACATACAGCGCGCGTTTACCGACGCTCAAGCAGCTTTGAAAACATTTGCAGCAGCACAAAAATCATTGGCTTCTCAAGAACTTGCTTTTAGTAATTCTCAAGACAGATTTAATCTTGGAGCAATGAACTCGTTTGATTTGGAACAAGCAAGAATACGATTGATAAATGCAGAAAACTCATTAATAAATGCGAAGTACGATTTTGTTTTTAAAACTAAAGTTTTGGACTTTTACCTTGGTAAAGCAATCACACTAGATTAATTGGCATTAATACTTAACATAGAAACAAGCACAACCAATTGTTCGGTCTCTCTTTCAAAAGAAGGAGAGACTTTGGTTTTAAAAGAAGATTACAATAATAAGTATTCGCACGCCGAACTATTGCATAACTATATAGATAAAGTTATAATAGAAACAAAAATTTCTTTAAGTAGCTTAGATGCCATAGCCATAAGCAAAGGGCCAGGATCTTATACAGGATTACGAATAGGTGTTTCGGCAGCTAAAGGACTTTGTTTTGCTTTAAACATTCCTTTAATAGCTATTCCGACTTTAGAATCTTTAGCACATCAAATTAGTGCTGAAACTGGTGTTATTATTCCAATGTTAGATGCTAGACGTATGGAGGTGTATTCGGTAGTTTTCAATGCTAACCATCAACAAATTAGGGAAACTCAAGCCCAAATGCTTGATGATAATTCTTTTAAAAAATATTTAGAAGAAGGAAAAGTATTTTTTATTGGTAATGGTGTTGCAAAGACAAAAGAACTAATAACTCATAAAAATGCTGTTTATGTTGAAGGCAAATTACCTTCAGCTAACGAAATGAGCCAACTAGCCTACCAGAAGTATAAAAAAAGCGACATTGAGGATGTCGCCTATTTTGAGCCTTATTATTTAAAGGATTTTATCGCTATTAAGCCAAATAAAAAGTAAAGCGCTTTCCTTCAATCCGCCTACTTTGGCGAGGCTTTAGTTTTTCTTGTGGATTTCTACTTGATGAGGATATGGAATTTCTATTCCAGCGGCATCAAGAGCTTCTTTGGTTTGCTCTGTAACATCAAAAAACACATCCCAATAATGTTCAGATTTACACCATGGCCTTACAGCAAAATTTACTGAGCTATCAGCCAATTGGGAAACATTTACAGTTGGTTGAGGGTCTTTTAACACCAATGGATGAGAGGTAATAACTTGCATTAACACCTCTTTGGTCTTTTTAATATCAGAATCGTATCCAACGCCAAATGTTAAGTCAACACGACGTGTACCTTCAGTAGTATAATTAATAATATTTCCATTGGATAATGCGCCATTTGGTATAATAATTTCTCTATTTGAAAGCCCTGTGAGTTTGGTTGTAAAAATTTCTATCTCCTTAACCACACCAACTTCTCCTTGAGCTTCAATAAGGTCACCAATTTTTATAGGTTTAAAAATCATGATTAACACACCACCTGCAAAATTCCCCAAGCTGCCCTGTAAAGCCATTCCAATAGCTAAACCAGCAGCTGCTAAAATCGCTGCAAAAGAGGTTGTTTCAACACCTAATTGACCTAAAATGGCAATGACCAATAATATTTTTAAGACCCAACTAATGAGGTTTAATAGAAATTTTTGAAGACTTTCATCATAGCTGCGGTTAGACATCACTTTTTTAATGCCCTTCATTATTTTTTTAATAATCCAAGAACCAATAATCCAAATAACTATGGCTCCTATCACTTTAATGCCATAAACTGATGCAAAATCTATTAGTTTATCTAAAATGTTTTCTAAATTCATTATTACTTTTTTTAATTGCTGATTAGTATAAATATAAGTGCTATTAAAGCTGGAATTCCTTGTATATAAAACAAACGAACCTTTTGTGTACTATACGACCCATAAATGGCAGCAATGGTCACAAAAACTAAAAAGAGAATTGAAAGGTTTTTGTCTTCTATGACTAAAGAATATATTAATCCTGCAGCTAAAAACCCATTGTATAACCCTTGATTGGCTGCTAAAACTTTAGTGTCTTCAGCAAATTCTTTCGATTTTAATCCAAAGGTTTTTATACCTTTTGGTTTGGTCCAAAAAAACATTTCTAAAATTAGAAAGTAAATATGCTCGATAGCGACGATGCTTATTGAAATTGTAATTAGTATATCCATTTTATGTTAGCTATTTCATTAAATCTATTGCTTTATCTACTTCAACTACTGGAAATTTACATGCTTTATTAACACACACGTATATACGTGTTTTATCTTTGGAGTATCTGTCTTTCAACAAGGGTAAATCATTTTCGTTGTTGCTGCCAGCTATAAGTTTATTAGGAAGGTAAATTTTGTTTAAAGCGTTCACTTTTTCTATCGCATGTTTTCCAACAACGGCGACTTCGTAATAATTGTTGGTGTAATTCAACATCAAGTCCATCCAATTGGAAAAAGCTGAAGGGTATTTTTCTAATTCTGGCAACATATTGTTTAGCATGGTCATAGCTATTTTTTCGAAAGCAGAATTGCTGTAATAATGTGATAACTTGAATACGTTTTTTGCCATCATCGAATTGCTTGAAGGAATTACATTGTCTCTATACTCTATGGTTCTCGAAACTAATGGTGCGTCTTGATTGGACGTGTAATAAAACATTTTGCTAGTATCGTCAAAAAAATGGTCTAACGTATAATTGGTCAAATTTCTAGCATGTTGTAACCATTTTTCTTCCAAAGTATTTTCGTAAATAGCGATTAAGACATCTATAGTGGTTGCATAATCTTCAAGATAGCCATTAATGGTGCTTTTCCCTTCTTTATAGCTATGATTTAAACCTCCATCTTCTTTAGATTGGGTAGTTATAATAAATTGCGCATTTCTTTTTGCGGCATTTAAAAACCGTTCTTCGTTAAAAACACGGTAGGCATCTGTATAGCCTTTGGCCATTAATGCGTTCCAAGATGTTAGGATTTTATCGTCTAACCTTGGTCTATCTCTTTTTTCTCTTTCTACTAATAATACGGATTTCCAATAGTTGATTTTCTCTTTTAAATATCCAGAAGTTATATTATGCTTCTTAATGATAGCCTCTTCTAAATCTTTTCTAATAAACACATAATTGCCATGCTCCCAAAAGCCATAATCGTTAATAGAGTAGTAATCTGAAAATAATTGAAAATCATATCCAAGTAAGTCTTTTAGTTCTTCTTTTGTCCAAACATAAAACGCACCTTCTTCTAATTTTCCTTTTTTATTGATACTATCAGCATCTAATGATGAATAAAAAGTGCCATCAATATTAGTAAGTTCACGTTCTATAAAATCTATAGTACCATAAACCACTTCTTTATAAAGCGTATTTTTAGTTGCTAAATAGGCATCGCTATACAAACTTACTAATTGTGCATTATCATATAGCATTTTTTCAAAATGTGGCACATGCCATTTATCATCTACCGAATAGCGCGAAAAACCACCACCAATATGATCAAAGACACCACCATAAGCAATTTTGGTTAGGGTGATATTCACATACTGTTGGAGCTGTAAATGATTGTTTTGATAGGCTTCCCTCAACAAAAAGTGTAAGTTATTAGGCATCATAAATTTAGGTGCGCGATTTGTGCCTCCTTTTTCATAATCGAAATGTTTAGACCAAGTATTTATCGCGTTATTAATAGTGCTTTTTTCAAACTTTATTTCATTAGTATTTAAGTTTACAATATCCAACGATTTTATACCAGCTTCTAATTGCTCAGCATATCCATACAATTTTTTTGGGTTTGAGTTGTACAAATTGGCTATTTGATTTAATGTATTTATCCATTGTTTCTTTCTAAAATAAGTGCCTCCCCAAACTGGTCTTCCATCAGGCAACGCCACCACATTTAAAGGCCAACCACCACTACCAGTTAAAAGTTGTACAGCATTCATGTAAACTTGGTCAATGTCTGGTCGTTCTTCCCTGTCAACTTTAATATTAATGTAATTGTCGTTCATTACCTGAGCGACTTCCATATTCTCAAAACTCTCATGTTCCATAACATGGCACCAATGGCAAGCCGCATATCCAACGCTTATAATAATAAGCCTGTTTTTGTCTTTGGCTTCTGCTAAGGCACTATCGTTCCATGCTTTCCAATGTATAGGGTTGTGAGCGTGTTGCAATAAATAAGGGCTTGTTTCATTAATAAGCTCGTTGGTATGTTTATGTGCCATTTCTTTGTTTTAAATATGCCTCATACTAGAGCAGTAGATACTGAAAAACCATGGAGTGCATATAATTCAAATTTACAAAAAAGCATAAAAAAAGCGCTCGAAATGAACGCTTTATATTTGATTGAAGATTGCTTATTTGACTTCAAAAGTGAGTTTTAAATTAACTCTAAATTCTTTTACTTCGCTATTTTCAACAACAGCACTTTGATCTTGTACGTATACAGATTTTATGTTTTTTACTGTTTTAGATGCTTCCTTTACTGCTTTTGCTGTGGCATCTTCCCAACTTTTACTTGAGTTTGAGAGCACTTCAATAACTTTTAATACTGCCATGATTTTATTTTTTTATGTTTATATTACTTATAAGATACAAAAACACCAAGAAAGTCACAATGTTATTGAGGTTTTTAACCATTTATAGCCTCAACAGTCTCTACTTTACCATGTAACATTTCTTTAAGCATGTTTTCAATACCGTTTTTAAGTGTAAATGTTGAAGAAGGGCAGCCACTGCAAGCACCTTGCAAAATAACTTTCACATTTTTTGTAACAGCATCGTAAGACTCAAATTGAATATTACCACCATCACTAGCAACCGCTGGTTTTACGTGTTCTTCTAGAATATTTACAATTTCTTTGGAGACATCATCCAAAGTTTCAAATTGCTCCTCTATGGCAACTTCAGTATTTTTGTTTATTTCTCGAGCATCAGCTGCTACTATATCTTTTCCATTTTCAATATAAGAACGAATAAACTCCCTTAATTCCATGGTTATGTCATCCCATTCGGTTACATCATATTTTGTGATAGACACATAATTCTTATCGATAAAAATACTTTTGATAAACGGAAAATGAAACAATTCTGTTGCGAAAGGTGAAGATTTGGCCTCATCTATAGAAGTGAATTCCAACATAAAAGGCGTTAAATTCTTGTTGGCAACAAATTTTATTACTGCTGGGTTTGGTGTGCTTTCGGCATAAACAGTTACAGCAACTTTTTTATGTTGTTCTAAAGGGATAACAACCACTCCATCATTATTTAAATAGGTTTCTATTTGCTCTCTTACTTCGTTTTGAACATCACTCCAAGTGACTATGTCATAACGCTCTATGGCAACAAAATTACCCGATATATAGACTTTTTTTACGAAAGGAAGATAAAATAATTGCTGAGCCAAAGGCGAATTTTTTGCTTCATCAATATTATTAAACTCAAAACTTTCGTATTGGGTTAAAAAAGAATTAGCTTCAAATTTAAGTATGGCTGGATTATTTGTTTCTTGTAGTGAAACGTCAATTTTTTTCATTGCAAATA
>CALZKX010000012.1 GCA_945788155.1 uncultured Flavobacteriaceae bacterium | reverse complement strand
TTAAATAAATTGAACCCCAAGTAAATCCGCCACCAAAAGCAGCAAAAATTATATTATCTCCTTTTTTAAGCTGTGACTCGTAATCGTGTAACAATAATGGAAGCGTGGCAGATGTGGTATTGCCATACTTCTCTATATTCATCATTACTTTATCTTTGTCTAGTTCTATTCTATTGGCTGTGGCATCAATAATACGCTTGTTGGCTTGATGAGCTGCTAACCATGCAACATCATTTTTAGTTAGGTTGTTGCGTTCTAATATTTTTTCAGTAACATCTGCCATGTTAAATACGGCGTTTTTAAATACTGTTTTCCCATCTTGAAACACATAGTGTTTGCCTTCGTTAAATGTCTCTTGTGTTATAGGATATGCGGAACCTCCATAGGTTGCTTGCAAAAACTCTCTTCCAGAACCATCGCTTCTAAGGTATTCATCTTGAAGTCCAAGACCTTCTTCGTTTGGTTCAAATAGGACAGCTCCTGCTCCATCTCCAAAAATGATGCAAGTGGCTCTGTCTTCGTAATTAATAAATGATGAATTCTTATCGGCTCCTATTAACAGTACATTTTTATATCTTCCAGATTCAATATATTTTGCGGCTGTTGACATACCAAACAAAAAGCTTGAGCATGCTGCTTCCAAGTCAAATGAAAATGCATTTGTTGCTCCAATTTGGGTGGCTGTATAGGCAGCTGTTGATGCGGCTTTCATGTCTGGAGTTGCAGTTGCAACTATAACGAGCTCTAGGTCTTTTGGGTCAATGCCTCTTTTGCTTATTAAGTCTTTTGCTGCTTTAATAGCTAAAAAAGAAGTCCCTTTCCCTTCTCCTTTAAGAATTCTACGCTCCTTAATTCCTGTTCTAGTTGTAATCCATTCGTCATTTGTATCAACCATTGTTTCTAAAATTTGGTTGGTTAATACATATTCTGGCACATACGCGCCAACAGCTGTAATTGCTGCTGTGATCTTACTCATAGTTATAGTTTAATTTTGAACAAAAAATCACATAATTGACGTAAAACATCAAAAAAGTGATAAAAAATACCGCTTTTTGAACAAATATGGTGCAAAATAGGTGTTTTTGACTTCAAAAAAAATTTATCATAAAAAAAACGCTCACAGGTGAGCGCTTAATTATTTTACTTGCATATTGTTTATGCTAAATTTTCTTCTTGAGAATTATCTACTAATACTTGTCCTCTATAATAAAGTTTTCCTTCGTGCCAATGAGCTCTATGGTATAAGTGTGCTTCTCCTGTCGTAGGACACGTAGCAATTTGTGGTACAGTTGCCTTATAATGTGTTCTTCTCTTATCTCTTCTTGTTTTAGAGATTTTTCTTTTAGGATGTGCCATTTTTTATATTATTTATCCGTTAATAGTTTTTTTAATGTATTCCAGCGAGGATCGATGTCCTCATTTTTTGTTTTATCTTCTAAGCTTTTTGGGCTTAACTCTTCAAGTTTTTTAAGTATTTCTGAATTTAAAGACCCATCTATTACGCCTGGATGAATTCTTTTAAATGGTACTGATAATACAATTAATTCATAAATATATTGAGAAATATTAATTTCATATTCTGAGTGAGGTATGATTAAAATTTCCTCGTTTTCATCATTATATTCATTTCCAAACTTTACAACTAAATTAAAGTCATTTTCGATGACTTGGTCAAAAGGCTCGTTTGTTAAATCGCAGTTTATATTAACTGTACCAGACGCTATAAAATGCAATTCTAAAAGTGTTTCTTTTTTATTTAAAACAACTTTTATATCAAGATTTACATTACTAAACTCGTCGTACTCAAAAAGGTTAAAGAACTTATTGTCAATTTTATAGTCGAAATTATGTTCTCCTTGTTTTAATCCTATAAATTGAATTATAAACTCTTTCAGTTTCTTCATCTTCACATTTATTTCGAGCGTGCAAATATATAAAATTATATTTACCTATTTATGGTTATAAACATTTTTTTGTTTATATCTTTTGTCTTTGCTTTTTTAAAGGGTTGCTAGTAATTCTTTTGAATTCCTCACGGTTTTTAAAAATTTGAATCCCAGTAAACAACGCTTCTTTAAAAGAGCTATTGTCTGCCAATCCTTTTCCTGCTATTTCGTAAGCTGTTCCGTGATCTGGAGAGGTTCTTACGCCACTAAGTCCAGCGGTAAAATTTACGCCTTGACCAAAGGATAGGGTTTTAAAAGGGATAAGTCCTTGATCGTGATATGCGGCAATAATTGCATCGAAATTCTTGTAATTGTTAGACCCAAAAAAACTATCGGCCGAATAAGGCCCAAACACTAACTTTCCTGTTTCGCGAATCTCAATTAAAGTTGGTTTTAAAATATCATCATCTTCTGTTCCAATAACCCCATTATCACCTGTGTGCGGATTAATGCCTAGAATGGCTATTTTAGGTTTTCTAATTCCAAAATCGATTTTTAATGTTCTATTAATGGTATCAATTTTAGATGTAATTAGTTCTTTAGTGATTTTTGACGATACTTCGCTAACTGGAACATGATCTGTAAGAAGGCCTACTTTTAAAACATCAGTAACCATAAACATAAGCCCTTCGCCTTCCAGTTCTTTCGATAAGTAATCTGTATGTCCTGGGAAATTGAAAGACTCTGATTGGATATTATGTTTATTTATAGGTGACGTAAGTAAAACATCTATTTTTTTGTTTTTTAAATCGTTAGTTGCCAACTTAAAAGATTTAACGGCATACTCGCCTATTTTCATGTCTTCGCTACCAAAATTAATGGTTACATTTTCTTTCCAGACATTTAAAACATTTACTTTTCCATGTACTGCCTGCTCTGGTTTGTGAATACCATTAAAGCTTATCTCACTTTTAAAATGCGCTTTTAAAAAAGCAATTGTTTTGTTGGATGCATAAATAATAGGTGTACAAAAATCCAAAATCCTATTGTCTTCAAACGTTTTAAGAACTATTTCACCACCAATCCCATTAAGATCTCCTATAGATATGCCGACTAAAATTTTTTCCTTTATTCTCATTAATAATGATGACTTTTGTTTGTAATTTTGATGTTACAAATTTAACTAAATAAAACCGTTATATGTTTACTGGTATTATAGAAGATCTTGGGGTGGTTAAAGACTTGATAAAAGACAAAGAAAATCTTAATATAACTATTGAAAGCAATATTGCCAACGAACTAAAAATTGATCAAAGTGTTGCTCATAATGGCGTTTGTTTAACGGTTGTAGATTTAAAGAGTGTCAAATATACTGTTACTGCAATTAAAGAAACTCTGGATAAATCCAATATAGGAGGTCTTAAGGTTAACGATTTCGTAAACCTTGAAAGAGCCATGAAATTAGGCGATAGACTGGATGGACATATTGTTCAAGGTCACGTAGACCAAATTGCAACATGTATAGACGTAAAAGAGTTTGATGGGAGCTGGGAATACACTTTTAAATATGATGCTTCACTGGGAAATATTACCATTGAAAAAGGTTCTATAACTATTAATGGAGTGAGCCTTACTGTTATTGACTCCAAAAAAGACGCTTTTAGTGTAGCAATAATACCTTATACTTACAAGCATACAAATTTTAATAGTCTAAACATTGGGTCTATTGTTAATTTGGAGTTTGATGTGATTGGAAAATACATAAGCAAGCTTCAAAAAATGAAGGCTTAACTCTTGGGCTTTGATTTAATAGAATTCAAATGCTTTATTACGCCATAAAAAAGAGCTAAAATAAAAACGAAAATAACAGCACCGTCAATAGGTAGTCCTGGTGGTGGTGGTCCTGATGGAGGAGGAGGTATAGGCCCTTGGTAGGCATACACTGCATTGGTAAAAACAAATAAGATTTGGGCTAATTTCATATTGTTTTTTGGATCATTTTGATGTAAAAGTATGAAAAAAAGCCAGTTATCAAAAGTATTTACCCATAAAACATCTATGAAGTGTTAAAAAACAACGACAAAGCGCATGTTATAACACCCTTGACAACGACTAATTAATTATTTTTTTGAAAGAAATTATTAAACATTATAATTCTTTCATTATCCCTTTATTTTACGAAAATAAAGTTTGTCTGTATTTTCTGCAATTTTTTTTAGCTTTATTAATTAAATTATAATAAAAATCGGCTAATTTTTAAGGTTGTTTTTGGGTTTTCTAAAAAAGAAAAGCCTTGCATCTCAGCAGGGCTTAATTTTAAATGTGGTCCCACTTGGGCTCGAACCAAGGACCCTCTGATTATGAGTCAGATGCTCTAACCAACTGAGCTATGGGACCAAATTAGGCTGCAATATTACTACTTATTTTATTTCTCCGCAAGTAAATTATTCTTTATTAGTGCGCTCTTGGCAAAGCTCAATAAGCAC
>CALZKX010000011.1 GCA_945788155.1 uncultured Flavobacteriaceae bacterium | reverse complement strand
AGTATTTACTGGGTATTTTACTTAAAGTTAGTTCTTTTTTATGTAACAAAATTAAATGTTTCATTTCATTGATAATGGCTTTTTTAAGTCCTGAAAAATTAACCTTTGGATACCTATTGTTTTCAATGTCATTGTAAATGTCCAAAGCCTTTTGGTAATCTCCTGTTTCTTGATAGATGAGCGCCAAGTCCCTATAGGACTGCGCCTCATTGGGTTTTAATTGGACAATCTTTTCATAAATGCGCTTGGCAAGGAACACCTCTTGCTGTTGTGTTGCTTTATAGGCCACTAGCCGAAGAGCATTGGCATCTTTTGGGTTCATCTCTAGAATATTGGAGCGTATTTTAGAAGCTAGTTCTTTATTTCCCCATTGCATGATATAATCGGAAACATTGGCAAAATACAAGGCATCGTTTAAGTAATTAAGACGTTGTTTTAAGTAGTGGTTATAAACTTCGTCTAAGGTCTTATACTCCTCCAAGGCATTGATGTAGGCAATATCCTTTATGGTATTACTTACTTGTTTTAGACTCTCGGTATAATCGTTATTGCGCAACAAGGCTGAATTATAAGGCGTTTTGGATTTCTTTCCAGCCAAAGCCATTTTTGTGGTGATTAAAATCACACCTCCTGCGCCTTCGCTTCCATATCTATTGACAGCTGCCAATCCTTTTAGAACAGTAACGTTTGCTACATCGTCTGGATTAATAAAGTCAGCTAATTTATTTCCGCCTTGACCATCGGGTTCATTTTTAGGTAATGGCGCTCCATCAATGACAATAAGTGCATAGCGACTACTCTTTGGACCAGCAAAAGTACCAGCAACTTCATTTCTAAAAATAGTTAAACTAATGTCGTTATTTGGACTAGATCTAATTGCTCCCATCTTACCTCGTGCAGCATCAGAGATATTTGTTGCATTGGCAGACATTAGTTCTTTTTCACTAACAGTTTTTACCGCATAGCCCAGTTTTTCTTTGTTGACCTTGCCATAACCGGTTTCTACCACTTCGGATTCTTGTTTTTTCTGACCAGTAACCACTACTTCGTTGAGCTCTGTTTCATCACCTATTAATTGAATACTCAAGGGGTTTGAATCTTCAACAATTACTTCTTTAGGTGTTTTGCCCAAATAACTAAAAACCAATGTATTTCCTTTTTTGGCTTTTATATGAAACTGTCCATTAATATCGGTAATCACACCAATGGATGTGCCTTTAATAGCAACGGTTGCTCCAATTAAAATACCCTCTGAACTATACACGGTTCCTGTAACTTCCCCTTTATTGATTACTGCTTTTGTTGATGCAACTTTATTTTTTGGTATTTCAGTTGCGCTTTCAGAAACAACATTAACAACTTCTATATTTAAAAGGGCTAAACCTTCTTTGATGCTAAGCTTGCTCAAATTGATAAAGTCGCCTCCAGAGCGTAAACTCTCTACAACTAAATTACTTGTATTTGCTTTTGTGGTACTGGAAATCACATAAGTTGGGACTGAGGTATCGATTTTTAATTGGCCAAAAACTTCAATACCATCGGTAAACAACAGGTTGGTATCTGAAGGTTCTACTTCTAACAGCACATCAAAAAAAGCAACGCCATCGTAATTGGTGTTTAAAAGCACTTCTCTTAAAGCTGTCCATTCTGAATTTACAATACTGAAGGACTGTTGCAAATCGATAGAGTTGCTAAAAACAACAAGATCGACACTTGCATTTGGGATATTGTGAAAATAATTGTCTAAGAAATCCCGTTCTTTGTCCACAGCTTTATCTAGCATGGATAGTGAGCTGTCCCAGTATATAGTCACTTTTTTTATATCTGATTTTGGAGTTGTTGATTGTGATTGTACTGGGGAGTACAGTAATAAAGTACTCATTAAAAGTGTATAAAAATATTTATGCATGATATGGGTTTTAATGTTTGACATGATTTTTAAAAATTCAACTATAATATTTAGCATAACTTGTTACAATGTATAAATTAAGACATTAATGATAAATATAAAAACCATTATTGGAATTTAATTCCAACAATGGTTTTATGGACGTTATTCATTTTGATCAAAACAAGCATAACAATTAGTACCAACAAAATTTTTGCATTCGCCTTGACAATTCCTTTTTGTCGATACTAATGCTGTTGTTAATTAATAATTGCTGAACCAGATAGAATAAAGAATCTTTCAAAATAGTTTTTATTAAAAAACGGCATCAGTAAACGCCTTAATTTCTTAGTCAATAAATATTTACTATATAAACTATTATTAAAAAGTTCTTAAAAGAGTGATACTTTAAAGATACTCTTTTTTGTAATGATAATTCTGAGAAGGCAGTTTTGAGATACGGATAAACAATAAAAGTGTATTAAAACAAGATCTAAAAATTTGATATTTAATATATAATTAACGTTTTACACAAAATTTGAGTACGAAAATTTATTATTCACTTTAAGAAATAATCAATAAAATAATGTAAAAATTATCTATAATCCTAATCTTCATTCATGAACAGGTTTAACTAAACCTTAATTATTTCAAATTTATTCGTAATTTGGTTATTCAATAACCCTAACTATGAGTAAATCTCTCTCTCCCTTTACAAAAGCGCAATTGCTTCCTCAGGAAGAAACCTTAGAAGTTTTAAAGCGTAAAGGCAACTTATTTATTGGAATTCCAAAAGAAACATCGTTTCAAGAAAAACGCGTATGCTTAACACCAGATGCGGTTTCGGCGTTAGTAAATAATGGACATCGAGTTCTATTGGAGTCTGGAGCTGGTGAAGAAGCTAATTTTAAAGATAAAGACTATAGTGAAGCTGGCGCCGAAATAACCAAAGACACCTCCAAAGTATTTTCTTGCCCTATTTTATTAAAAGTAGAACCTCCTTCTCTTGATGAGATTAAACTTATAAACCCACAAACCATATTAATTTCCGCTTTACAGCTTAAAACTCAAAACAAAACATACTTTGAAGCTTTAGCTAAAAAAAGAATCACAGCCATAGGATTTGAATTCATTAGAGACGAGGATGGCGCTTATCCTGCGGTAAGTCAATTAAGTGAAATTGCTGGAACTGCCTCGGTACTTATAGCCTCCGAGTTACTTTCTAATGCCAATAATGGCAACGGCTTATTGTTTGGTAATATAAGTGGCGTTCCTCCTATTGAGGTCGTAATTATTGGTGCAGGAACTGTTGGTGAATTTGCTGTGAGATCTGCCTTGGGTTTAGGAGCCAATGTAAAGGTTTTTGATAACTCAATATCAAAACTAAGAACACTTCAAAGTAATTTGGGTAAAGCATTATATACATCGACAATGCAGCCAAAAAACTTACTAAAAGCATTAAAACGTTGTGATGTTGCTATTGGTGCAGTACGCGGGAAAAATCGAGCTCCAATTTTGGTAAATGAAACCATGGTTGAAAGTATGAAACCTGGAGCAGTGATCATAGATGTTAGTATAGATATGGGAGGCTGTTTTGAAACCAGTGAAATTACAACCCATGATCGCCCTACCTTTATTAAACATGGGGTCATTCATTATTGTGTACCAAATATTCCTGCTAGATATTCGCGAACAGCCTCGGTATCAATTAGTAACATTTTTACCCCTTACCTTTTAAAAATTGCAGATGATGGCGGCATAGAAAATGCGCTTCGTTTTGACCGTGGATTAAAAAATGGTTTGTACTTTTACCACGGAATTTTAACCAACAAATCTGTTGCAGATTGGTTTGACCTAGATTACAGTGATGTCAATCTTCTAATTTTTTAAAATCGTTTATGAAACTTATTCAACGTATTGGTTACTATCTAGGTGGTTTCTCAATTGGTCTTATTTTATTAGCCTTTTTTTTAAGCGGAAAAAAAGCATCCTGCAGTTATAGTCCTAATGCAAGAGTTATAAAAAACATAGGTATAAAGCCTTTAAAGTATTCTAGCGAAGCTTTAAAATTAATTGAAAATAACGTTATTGACACCTCTATGATTACTATTGCTTTAAGAAAAGGACGTGTAAATTTTTCTCTAAGCAATACTTCATTAGACTCGTGTAAAGTTTATGTTATTGAGGAAGATATAGATGATGTAGAAATTATCCTCACAGTAGAAAATTGTGATAGCTTAGCCACTCTAAAAAATGTGCGTATTAAATAACAGAGGTAGCCTGAAAGTTAGATATTTAGACTGCACTCAATAATATGTCATTTACAGCTAGCCATTACTAGCAAAAAACACCTTATTTAAAGATTATTTTTTTGGTGGTGCTTTGTTCTAACTCTTCGAGTGTTACAAAATACAATCCTGAGTTAAATCGAGAAATATCTATTTGTTTTTGAAAAATTAAGCCACCATTTGACGTTATGGTTTCAAAATAAATCAATTTCCCTATTACATCATGAATGTAAATATTGGAATTATCGGTCAAGCCACCTAAATACATTTTAAGCACACCATCACTCACTGGATTAGGGTAAATATCAAATTGATAACTTGGATCTGTTTCCTCCCCTTCACCTTCACATTGAATTACAGACACCATTACATCATCACTAGCTGATGCAAATTGAGTAGAAACTACTACTGTATAAATGGTATCTACATTTGGAGAAACTTCAATTATTCTAGTAGTGTCACCAGTACTCCATAAATACTCATCGCCTCCAGTAGCCGTTAAAGTTACTGAGTCTCCATCACAGATAATCTGGTCTTTACCTGCATTTGCAATAACCACATTTACAACGGTTACTCTAACTTGTGCAACATTTGAACAATTGTTAGTATATCCTGTCACATAATAATCGGTGGTTTGTTGTGGGCTAACTGCAATATTGGGCTGTGTAGCACCATTGCTCCATAAATAAGTTTCTGCTCCAGTAGCCGAAAGTGTTACATATTGTCCTAAATCGATTGTTTGATTATCTCCTGCATCAACATTTGGTATGTCATTTACCAAAACAGTCACGTCATCTGTGCCAGTTGAGATTGCGTTGGAAACCTCGACAGTATATGTTGTAGTACTATTAGGGTTAACAACTATCGTAGCT
>CALZKX010000010.1 GCA_945788155.1 uncultured Flavobacteriaceae bacterium | reverse complement strand
ATTGTCCCCTTGAGGATTATCGAGATAAAAGCGACAGCTTTTGTTGAAGATACCGAGCGAAGCTCATTAGGGATGTTTTTATTTCAATCAGCTTATAGTCAATGACTTTTATATCGAACTCACGTTATTTTAATGTTTTGGAACTTAACGAGAGTTGGCAATGGATTGGAAATATTACAGCATTAATAATTTTAGGAGTGGCAACTCTAGTTGAAATTTTCGCCTACTACATTCCTTATATCGATAATTTTCTTGATGCTATAGCTGTGCCTTTAGCTGCTGTTGCAGGAACAGCAGTAATGGTTTCTACTGTTGCAAATTTAAGTCCGGAAATAACTTGGGCATTAGCCATAATTGCAGGTGGCGGAACAGCTGCAGCGATTTCAGGAACCTCAGCTGCAACACGACTGGCATCAACTACAACCACTGCAGGATTTGGAAATCCAATGGTCTCTACCATGGAAACCGGAACAGCAATAGTCACTTCTATCGTTTCTATTTTCTTACCAATAGCTGGCTTTATTTTGGTTTTAATAATTGGCTTTATCATTTTTAAAATTTATAAAAAGATTAAAAGAAGAAGCACTTAAATCTTTTAAAAACTGTATTTTTGAAATTAGAGAAAACGCAACCAAATGAAACATCCATAGTTATAATTTAACCAAATTAAAGAAAGATTAATTGGATGTTATATGTCATAATTAAAGGCAATAGAACATAACACATGAAAATAATTTCGATGATTCCAGCACGTTACAGTGCGTCTCGATTTCCTGGTAAATTAATGCAAGACCTAGAAGGAAAAACGGTTATACTTCGTACTTACGAAGCTACTGTGGCTACTAATTTATTTGAAGAGGTTTACGTAGTAACCGATAGTGACATTATTTTCAACGAAATAACATCTCATGGTGGGAAAGCGATTATGAGCAAACAAGAACATCAATCTGGCAGCGATCGTATTGCCGAAGCTGTACAAGAAGTAGATTGTGATATCGTTGTGAATGTTCAAGGTGACGAACCATTTACTGAGCGTTCTAGTCTAGAAAAAGTACTTAATGTATTTTATGACGACCCAAACAACGAGATAGATTTGGCATCTTTAATGGTAGAAATTAAAGATTGGGATGAAATTTCAAACCCAAATACGGTAAAAGTAATTGTGGATCAACGAAACTTTGCACTTTATTTTTCGAGAAGCCCAATTCCTTTTCCAAGAGATAAAAAAGCAGGAGCAAGATATTTTAAACATAAAGGTATTTATGCATTTAAAAAACAAGCTTTAATAGATTTTAGCAATTTACCAATGCAATTTATTGAAGCTACCGAGAAGATTGAATGCATTCGTTATTTGGAGTACGGAAAAAAAATTAAAATGGTAGAAACCAATGTTGAAGGCGTAGAAATTGACACACCTGAAGATTTGGTAAGAGCAAAAAAACTGTGGAAATAGATTATAAAAACATAAAAGTTATTGGCTTTGATGCCGATGATACACTTTGGGTAAACGAAACGTTTTTTAGGGAAGCAGAGTTAGAGTTTGCTCGTTTGTTAAGCCCTTACGAAACTGCAAACAAAATAGACCAAGAGCTGTTTAAAAAAGAAATGGACAATTTGGAGTTGTATGGTTATGGTGTAAAAGCCTTTGTATTATCCATGGTCGAATCTGCCATCGAAATTTCAAATGGTTCGGTAACAAATAAAACCTTAGGTAAAATCTTGAATATTGGAAAATCCATGATCAATCAACCAGTTAAATTGTTGGATGACGTGGAAAACGTATTGAAAACCTTGGCAAAAAAGTATCGGCTAATATTAGCAACAAAAGGTGATTTACTGGACCAAGAACGTAAATTGGAAAAATCTGGCTTGACCGATTATTTTCACCATATTGAAGTATTAAGTGACAAAAAGGAAGCTAACTATTCTAAATTGTTAAACCATTTAGACATTAACCCTTCAGAATTTTTAATGATTGGAAATTCATTAAAATCTGATATTTTACCATTGGTCAATATTAAAGCACATGCCATTCATGTACCATTTCATACTACTTGGGCTCATGAACAAGTAAGTGTTGAAGAAACAAATGGTAAAGCCTATAAAACTGTAACTAGTTTAGGAGACATATTAAAATTTTTAAAATAAATTGAGAACAATAGATATAAATACTTGGAATAGAAAATCTCATTTCAAACATTTCGACGCTTTAGTAGATCCATATTTTGCTGTAACTATTCCTTTTGATGTTACAAAAGCATATAGATTTTCAAAAACGCATAATATTAGCTTTTTTGCTAAGTATTTACATGATTGTATGAAAGCAATAAATGCTGTTGAAAATTTGAAATATAGAATCGTTGATAATGAAATAGTTGTATATAAAGTAATTCATGCATCTGCTACTTTAATGCGATTAGATAATACATTTGGATTTTCATTTATTAACTACGATGATGATTTAAATGTTTTTATAAAAAATATAGCACAAGAAAAGCACCGAATTGAAAATTCAGCTGAATTATATCCACCAGTAAATGGATTAGATTGCATACATTGTTCAGCATTACCTTGGTTAAATTTTTCTGGACATAAAGAACCAATATCTGGACAAAAGGATTCGGTTCCAAAAATTGCTTTTAGTAAAGCAGACCTAAAAGATGGGCGCTTAACAATGAATGTTGCTTTGTCAGTTAATCATGCATTAGTTGATGGTTACCATGTTGGATTATTTGTAGATGAATTTCAAAAAAATCTTAACCTTTAATAATTATAGTATTACGTTTAATAATAGAAAAGAAATTTGAATGAGTTATAAAAATTTTCCAATGGTACCAAGAGTTGTTTTTGGTCGTGGTAGTTTTAATCAATTAAACGACATTATTGCCCCAAAGCGTTTAAGCAGCAGTGCTCCTTTTATTTTTTTGGTTGACGATGTATTTAAAGGCAATATTTGGTTAACCAGAAGAATTCCGTTGTCTTATCAAGACAAGGTTTTATTTATTTCAGCAAATGAAGAACCAAAAACCTCACAAGTTGACGAATTGGTTGAGCAATTAATCTTAACCCATAAAGAGCTACCATCTGGTATTATTGGGATTGGTGGAGGCACTATTCTGGATTTGGCAAAAGCAGTTTCCATAATGCTAACAAACAAAGGAAGCGCGAGTGATTATCAAGGTTGGGACTTAGTTAAAAACCCTGCTGTTTATCATGTTGGTATTCCGACAATTTCTGGAACAGGAGCCGAAGTATCTCGAACCACTGTCTTAACTGGACCGCATAAAAAATTAGGCATTAATAGTGATTATACACCTTTTAATCAAGTAGTTTTGGATCCTGAACTCACCAAAGATGTTCCAAAAAACCAATGGTTTTATACAGGAATGGATTGTTATATACATTGTATAGAATCGCTTAATGGCACGTATTTAAACGCTTTTAGCCAAAGTTATGGAGAAAAAGCTTATGACCTTTGTAATGAGGTTTTTGTTAAAAGTAAGTTGTCTATAGAACAATCTCAAGATAAGTTAATGATGGCTTCATGGCATGGAGGTATGAGTATTGCATATTCTCAAGTAGGTGTTGCGCACGCTATGAGCTATGGTTTATCTTATTTATTAGGAACAAAGCATGGTATTGGTAATTGCATTGTATTTAATCATTTGGAAACGTTTTATCCAGAAGGTGTTGCCTTATTTAAAAAAATGATACAAAAGCATAATATTAAACTTCCACAAGGCATCTGTTCGCAATTAGACGATCATCATTATGACACCATGATAGATGTTGCTCTAAACTTGGAACCTCTTTGGGAAAACGCCTTGGGTAAAGACTGGAAAAAAATAATTACACGAGAAAAACTAAAAGATTTATACCAAAAAATGTAGTATGCGTTGGTTGTCAAAATTTATATATCATGAAATATTAGGCTGGAGAGCAGTAGGGTTTAGTGATTTTGATAGTGTTAAAAAAGCAGTGATCATTGCTGCACCACACACACACTGGTTAGACTTCCCAATTGGCATATTGCTTAGATCTGTGTTAAGGGTAAAAACCAATTTTGTTGGTAAAAGCAGTCTGTTTAAATTTCCTTACGGCTGGATTTTTAGAGCTTTGGGTGGTGCTCCAGTACAACGTCATGAAAACAGTAATCAAGTAGAAACTATTGCTAAGTTGTTTCATGATCGTGATGTATTTAGAATGGCAATGTCGCCAGAAGGCACCCGAAAAAAAGTTGATACATGGCGAACAGGATTCTATTATATAGCAAAAACTGCCAAGGTGCCAATTGTGATGATTGCATTGGATTTTGAAAACAAACAAAACAAAATTTCTGAACCCTTTTATACGACCGATGACAAAGAAGCAGATTTTAAATTCATGCGCTCCTTTTTTAAAGGTGTTAAGGGTAAAATTCCTGAAAATTCTTAACTACTATTGATGCTTCCAAGCACTCTCGTTATCCTTATTACTTGGTGATAAGCCTAATACCTCACCATTTGTATTCACACCTAAACCCATAACCGTCCGGTTGGCATAGTTAAAGTAAGCAACTACTTGATTTACTTCCAATATTTCACCATCATCATATCCTAAACTCTTTAGATAATTAATAGCCGTTTTAGAAAGCGTATCTGCTTCTAACGTTAATTTTTGTGCATAATCTATAAGCGCATATTCCTTTTCTGAAAGATATTTGGCTAAGGAGTTATGTTCTATATGGTGTCTTAATTTAGCCGCTTTTTCATGATTGTTTAAAAAACGTTTCATCCCAGCAAAATGGTGTTCGTAGCAATACTCACATTTATTAATATAACTTGTATAAGTACCTAATAATTCCAACAACCAGTTTGGGAAGGTGTTATTGCTATGATGCAAGGTGTTTTTATACAAACTCATATGTCCAACTAAAGTGTGTGGTCGCAAACTGTGTATGCCCAATACATTATCAATTTGGTTGTTAGGTCCCTTTATTTTTTTATAAATCTGTTTTAGTTTTCCTGTAGCTTCCTCAAATGGAATAACATGTATCCAGCTCATCTTAACGTATTATGTGATTGTTGATAGGTTATTTAAAATTGCCTGAAATTATTTCCATGAGTTCAACAGGTTCTCCATTTGGTCCTTTGAAAAAAGCTTGTTTTGCTTCAACACCATCCGCCTTTACCAATCTAATAGGAACTAACACTTCGGCACCAATATTTTTTAGGCGATTAAAAGCGCTTTCAATATTTAGCACATCTACACCTAGATGTTGATAAAATGGTGATGGATTTTCTGCAATTATACCTGGGGCTTCCGATAATTCTAACACAAAATTTTGTCCTGGAAATTTTAAGAAAGCCATGTTTACATCTCGACTAATAGTACTGCCATCCTCATTAAAAACTTCAATTTTTTTTAATGTATTAGTTACTTGTAAATCAAATCCAGTAGTGTAAAATTTTATAGATGCGTCTAAATCAGTAACACTAAGCATTACGTGGTTAAATCTTGGTGATATAGATTGTTTTGATTCACACGAATTTAATAATAGGAATACAAAAAGTAGTTTTAATAATTTCATTTTAGCTGTTAGTTAGTTTTATAGCTAATTTACTAAATATTGCCTTAATCATTAGTATTGCATATAAACAGAATATATAATTAATGTTGGTAGTTCTTAATTATAGTATTACTTTTCGATGAATCGCACTTTAATTTGTATTAACCGATTGGAAAATTAAACTATTGGTACGAGATTTGTATTATAATAATTGGTTTGTACTAATTTAGAATGAAACATAAATTAAATACGTGAGATTCGTATCACTAAAAAGAAACATTTGCTATTAATTAAGAAGGACCATTTTTTAAAAGCTGCTTCATGTATTTGATGCAGCTTTTTTAAAATTTATAAGCTCTAGCAAAGCAGTTTTTAGTTTTGCATACCATTGCATTGGTTTGTGCGAAGCACATATTAATTGCCAACTTGGGGTAGGTGTTGTATAATGGTAATAAAACAGAGTCTTGTTTTTATATTAAATGCCAGCCAACTGTTAAGGTGAAATTATTTTCTGTTAATTTTTGTTTAGATTTTGTTATTTCTACTTTACATTATCAGCAATAATATTATATAATTCCACCAACTCCTTTTTTAAAACCACTCCCTCGTCTCTAATCAATTCTAGGTGAAGTATTGCCAATGCCAGTTTATTTCTGTATTCAGGGTTGCTAAATATTTCAAGATACAGTAGTTTATCATTTGATTCTTCAATTGAATCTCTTGAGCGTAAATTAAATTTTGTTTCTGATGGTATTTTGGGATCGAATATTTCTTGTGTAAATAGATAATCTTTAGAATGATTCCAAAGATTTTCTTCATCCTCTTGATAGTCTGTCACTAAATCCTTTAACTTCGACAATCTTATTTTTAGAGAATCATTTGAAAACTGGTTTATTTTACCTGAAGACACAAGCGAATTGTATGTACTAAAAGAAGGGTTGTATGTCCAACTATAAAAAGCAAGTTTGTACAAAGAATCAATCTCATTGAGATCGTTGCGAGATAAATCTGCAAATAATATTTCGTTTATTGCATCCAATCGTTTTTTCTGCAGATTTTGATTTTTGTCAAATTTTAGAATATTATTTTCAAACTCTGCTTTTAAAAATTTAAGTGATTTCAATTCATCTATTTCTTGTAGCCTATTCAGGTTCCAATTATTTATATATAAAGCAATGAGAATCCCAATAACAACAAGCACAATTTCACCAACAGCGTATTTAAAATATTTTCCTGTTTTCCCTTCTGAAAGTAAATTTTGTCTAATTTTTCTAAAGAATTTTATCATTGGTTAAAGGTTGGTTGTATAGCAACAAATTTATGTGTTTATTGGTTAAAATT
>CALZKX010000009.1 GCA_945788155.1 uncultured Flavobacteriaceae bacterium | reverse complement strand
TACCAGGTTTTAGGTAGCCTTGTCCATCGCCTCTATAATTCATGTCATCTATATAAGTTGGTGGTGTGTTCCATTTGGCACCTTCAGGTTTTGCTGGCATTTTAACAATGGATGCTTTTGCCTTTGGTACAAACATATTGAAAGCGATATATTGGTCGTTATTGGACCAAGCTACTTGTGCAGGCGATTGTGGTAAATTGGTTAATGGCATGGTTTCCTTGGTGTCTATCCACATCAGATAGAGTTTCATTTTGTTGTCTTCCTTATTAGATTTATACACAATTTTCTTACCATCGTGCGACCATTTTGCACCGAAATCGTTTTGGTTTCCTGTGGTTAAAGGCCTCATGTTGGAACCATCGTAGTTTGATATCCATAAGTTGGATAAGTTTCTGTCGGTCATGACATCTTTAAAGTTTCTAACAAAGACAATTTTTGAGCCGTCAGGTGATATTTGAGGGTCGGAAACCAATTCCATATTAAAGATATCGATGAGCTCTAAATTGGATTGTATTTGAGCATGGGAATATGACGATATAAGTAAACAAATAGTGAAAATTTTAAAATACGTTTTCATACAGTTTTAATTTTTAGTTTTAATTGGATAAGGTGGGCGTTTCATTGTTTTTGGTGGATTTGCCTTCAATTCTTTTAGGGCAATTTCAATGGCTTTTTCCAATTGAGGATCATGCCCTTTGATAACTAATTCTGGCCATTGTTCGACTTCTATGTCTGGAGCAACACCTTCGTTTTCCACTCTGAAACCATTTTCGGTATAGAAAGCTACATTTGGTGCTGTGACTGATCCACCATCAATAAATTCAGGATAGCCTAAAACGCCAACAAGTCCGCCCCAAGTGCGCTTGCCTACAATGGTTCCTAGTTTAAATTTTTTAAACATCCATGGTAAATAGTCACCACCTGATCCTGCTGTTTCATCTGTAATCATCACTTTAGGACCTTGAATTGAGGCACTTGGTGATTTTAGGTCCTTTCCATATCTAAAATTCCAATAGGCTTGTTCAGGTTTTTTAAGCATATCGATGTAATAATCGGCCAATTGACCTCCTCCATTAAATCGTTCATCAATTATGATTGCTTTTTTTGTAGCCTGAGGAAAGAAATAGCGTTTAAAATATTGGTGTCCTGCACCTGCTGTATTTGGTACGTAAACATAAGCCACTTGACCATTGGTTGCTTCATGGACTTTTTTCATATTGCTTTCAATCCAATCTCTATTACGAAGGGCACTTTCGTTGCCAACAGGAGTTACCTTATAGGTTCTTGGGTTGCTACCATCGGCTGAAGCAGATACTTGCAAGCTCACAATTTTATTTGCGGTATTTTCAAAAAAGCTATAGAGGTTGTCACTAGACGCGACCTTAGTTCCATTTATTGAAATTATGTAATCACCTATATTTACATTAACTCCAGGTTCAGTTAATGGCGATCTCAAAGACGGATTCCAATTTAATCCACCATATATTTTTTTGATTCGATATTTGCTGTTTGAAACTTCATAATCTGCGCCTAATAGCCCACCTGAAATACGTTCAGGATTATTCATTCTGTCTCCACGACTGCCAAAACGATGATGACCCACGGCTAATTCACTAAACATCCAAGACATCATTCTGTATAAATCACCTCTGGACGCAACACTTGGTAAAAACACTTTATACTTTTGTTTCATTGCTTTCCAGTTAACACCATGCATACCAGGATCATAAAAGTAATCACGATTTACACGCCAAGCTTCATTAAAGATGTTTTCCCATTCCTTTCTAGGGTTAATTTTAACCTTAACCTCAGAAATATTTAAAGGACCATCTTCTGCTTTTTTACCTACATTGGTAATGCCAATACTTCCTCTATTAAAATAGAGCATCTTTTTGCCCTTGCTCGCAATTTGAAATCCACTAGCAGGCATAATCACATCCTCTTTTCGTTTTTTTATGTTGTATTTATGGATCATAGGCGTATTATCTTTACTAGCTATGTAAAATAATTCACCTTCACTTGTAACAGCAAGATTTCTGTAATCTGAAGCAGAAAGAGGAACATCGATAATTCTATTTTCAAATCCGTCCCAATCAATTTTCACAAGTTTTTCGGCTTTGTCTTTACTTTTGTCTTTGTCTTTTTCATCTTCTTCTTCCTTAATTTCTTCGGCATCATTTTCTTTTGCAAAAGGAGACACAGTATCTTTTTGTAAGGTGACTAGATATATGGCATTGCTAAAATCCATATCGTTGTTTGATTGGTCAAACCAATTAACAACAGGGCCTGCATCTGTGGATGCCAACATATACATGTATTTTCCGCTTGGATCAAATTTAGGTTCTGATACATTTGCTAATCCATCTGAGATTGCATACGATTTTTTTTCAGTTATAGAATATGCATAGGCACGTTCAAAATTGGTTTCGGTTATTACTGTATATGTAATCCAATTTGAATCTGAAGACCAATCACCAAATAATTCCCTAAAAGGTCCTGGAACGTACATTTCGTCGGACGCTATTTTTAGAGATTTTTTAGATGTAATATCTAGCATATATAAATTCCG
>CALZKX010000008.1 GCA_945788155.1 uncultured Flavobacteriaceae bacterium | reverse complement strand
TTACCTGGATGGAAACACTTGCAGATGAAACAAAATTCGGTTTGCATGCAGCCTTAACGCCAACTTGGAATGAGACAGCATTTTATGCCGATTTTGTGTTGCCTATGGGATTGGCATCAGAGCGTCATGATTTGAATAGCTATGCAACCCATGGTGGAACTTGGATAGCTTTTCGTCAACCAGTATTAAGAGAAGCTGCTCGAAGAAATGGAAACCCTGTGGAATATACATACCAAGCAAATCCAGGAGAAGTATGGGAAGAAGATGAGTTTTGGATTGAATTATCTTGGCGCATAGATCCAGATGGAAGCATGGGAATTCGCAAACATTTTGAATCCCCTTATAGACCAGGAGAAAAAATTACAATTGATGAATACTATCAATATATTTTCGAACGAGTTGAAGGTTTAACAGAAGCAGCAAAAGCTGATGGATTTACAGGGCAGTTTGCCGAATTGGAGTACATGAAGAAATATGGTGCTTTTGCTATTGAAGAAGGCGAATCATACAAAGTCAATGAAAATGAACTTTCCGAAGAACAAATAAAAGGCTCAAAAGTAGATCCAGAAACTGATGTTATTACAAAAGATGGTAAGCCAATTGGAGTCATGATCAAAGGTAAGGCAATGGTTGGATTCCCAACGCCATCGCGTAAAAACGAATTCTTTTCGCAAACTATGGTCGATTGGAAATGGCCTGAATATGCTACACCAACTTATATAAAAAGTCATATTCATAGTGACGTTTTAGATAAATCCAAAGGTGAATATGTATTGGTTCCAACATTTAGATTGCCAACCTTGATTCACACACGTTCCGGTAATGCAAAGTGGCTGGTAGAAATTTCCAACAGAAACCCAATTTGGATGCATCCGGATGATGCTGTAAAATGGGGATTCAAAACAGGTGATTTAGTGAAAATGAATACCGATATTGGTTATTTTATCGATAAGGTTTGGGTAACCCAAAGTATGAAACCTGGAGTGGTTGCTTGTTCCCACCACATTGGACGTTGGAGACGACCACAGGATAAAATAGGTAATCGTTGGGCAACCAATACCGTAAATATTGAAGGTGACGGAAAAGGTGGTTGGAAAATGAATACCATTTCTGGTATTAAACCTTTCGATTCCCATGATTCCGATTCTAAACGTATCTTCTGGAAAGATGGAGGCGTGCATCAAAATATCACACATGCAGTTCATCCAGATCCTATTAGCGGCATGCATTGCTGGCATCAACGTGTTAGAATTGAAGTGCCTGGAAAAGATGAAAAATATGGTGATATTTATGTGGATACTAATAAATCCCATGAAATTTATAAGGAATGGTTGGCCATGTCACGTCCAGCTCCAGGACCAAATGGTGAAAGAAGACCGCTTTGGTTTAACAGAGCCTTTACACCAGATAAATCCGAAGGAGGATGTTATTACATTGACTAAAAAAGTGACACCGTGACTCAAAGTCACGGTGCTACTAAAAAGAATAATTATGCAATTTGAAAAAGGTTATTTATATCATATTTACAACCAAGGCAATAACCAAAGGAATATTTTTTTTAACACCGAAAATCATCTTTTTTTCTTAAAAAAAATAAAAAAGTTCATTTCCCCTTATGCAGACATTATAGCTTGGTGTTTGATGCCCAATCATTTTCATTTAATGGTTTTGGTTAGAGAGGAGAAAATACCTGTATTTGAGAGCAACACCGTGACTCAAAGTCACGGTGTTACTAAAACCAGAACATTTAATGATTCCATTGGCATTATGTTGCGTTCATACACTAGGGCAATTAACAAACAAGAAAATTTTACCGGCAAATTATTTAGGGAGAAAACCAAAGCAGAATGTATAAACTGCCCAGAAGGTCCAACTCCATCATTTATAGGATCGAAAATTAACATTCAGAATACTGAAGCGCAATATCCCCAAGTTTGTTTTGATTATATCCATCAAAATCCGGTGAAAGCAAAATTGGTTGATAAAGAAACAGATTGGGAATTTTCCTCGGCAAAAGATTATGCGAATATTAGGAACGGAAAACTGGTGAATAAAACAGTGGCGTTTGAATATATAAATTATAAGTGATTGAAAGTAACACCGTTTAGTAACAATTTAGTTTTACCTTGATTCAAAAAGAAAGAGTAACACCGTGACTTCAAGTCATGGTGTTACTAAACAGTGTTACAAATAAATAAAATAGTTAAATTAGTAAATGCTTAAAAAAGTTTTCCCTTTCCTTATTTGGTTACCAATAGCAAAACACACGCTTAAGGACGATATTATTGCTGGAATAACAGGAACAATTATTGTAATTCCTCAGGCTGTAGCTTTTGCTATGATTGCTGGTTTACCACCAGTTTATGGATTTTATACAGCTATGCTTACTCCAATAATAGCTGCATTATTTGGTTCTTCTTATCATCTAGTATCTGGACCTACAACTACTAGTTCAATTGTCTTATATGCAATAGTTAGTAAGTTTATAACACCAAATTCAGATATAGAAGCATTTATATCTTTAGCTATTTTACTTTCCTTTATGGCAGGGTTATTAAAGTTGTTAATGGGATTATTTAAGATGGGTAAACTGGTTAATTTTGTTTCAAACTCAGTAATTATTGGATTTTCAGCTGGAGCAGGTATCTTAATCGCATTTAAACAATTAAAGCATATTTTTGGATTAAATATTCCTCAAGGTAGTTCCTTTTATTCTATTAGTAAATATATTATCACTCACATTCCAGAAATTAATTGGTACGCATTTTTGGTAGCTATTTGTACATTATTAATAGCTATTATAATTAGAAAAATAAAGAAAATATCAAAACTATCTATGCTTATAGCTATGGTTATTGGTAGCATTATAGCGCTTTATTTTGGAAGTGCACATAGTATTGAATTGGTTGGTGAAATTCCGTCTAACTTGCCACCATTTGATTTGCCCAATTTTGATTTAAGTAACATGAAAATGCTAAGCTCTGGTGCTTTAATTTTAGCGATTTTAGGATTGGTTGAAGCTGCAGCTATTTCTAGGTCTATAGCTTTGCATACTCACCAAAGATTAAATATCAATCAAGAATTTGTATCACAAGGTATATCAAATGTAGTCTCTAGTTTTTTCTCATGCTACACGAGTTCTGCATCATTTACGCGTTCTAGTGTGAATTTTCAAACTGGAGCAAAAACACCAATGTCAGCAATCATTTCAGCAATAGGGTTAATGATTGTTGTTTTACTTTTTGCTAATTATGCTTCTTTTTTACCAAAGGCAGTAATGGGAGGAATTATAATTTTAGTAGGTTACAACCTAATAGATATTAAGCACATAAAAACAGTTTATAAAGCGAGTGGAAGAGAATTAATTGTGTTGTTTATTACCTTATTAGGCACACTCTTTTTTGATTTGGAATTTGCCTTGTTAGCAGGTATTTTAACATCATTTTTCTTCTACATGGAAAGAACTTCAAAACCAAACATTGCAGTTCTTGGTGCCGATAAGAATAAGCGATTTATAAACATTATTAGAGACGATGATGTTAAAGAATGTTCTAATTTAAAAATTGTTCGTATTGACGGTTCATTATATTTTGGGTCTATTGAAAAGATATCTAACTATTTTTCTAAACTTTATGAAGACAATGAAGTGCAACATGCTTTAATTGCTGCTGATGGTATTAATTTCATTGACTTAGCTGCTGCTGAATGGCTGACAAATGAAATTAAAAAATGGCAAAAAAATAGAGGAGGTATATATTTTGCTGGATTGAAATTAGTGAGTCAGGATGTTTTACAAAAAGGAGGATTTCTTGATAAAGTAGGCAATGATATCTTTTTCGAAGAAAAGAAAGAAGCTATTCATGAGATTCATCAAAAAATTGACAAACCTTGTTTAGAAAAGGTTTTTGATGAATGTAAAACTAGCTAATGGCTTACTCAGTGTAATTCAGGTTACACACTATAGTACAACTTACACTATCTTTGCTCTTGTAAATTAATTCTATGAATTTAAAATCTATTCTACCTATTCTAAATTGGCTACCTAACTACAAAAAATCTTGGTTAAAAGGTGATATTAGTGCAGGGTTAACAGTTGGTGTAATGCTTGTTCCACAGGGGATTGCTTATGCTATGATTGCTGGTTTACCACCTATATACGGCTTGTACACAGCTTTAATACCCCAAATTGTATATGCTATTTTTGGAACGTCAAGACAGTTATCTGTTGGTCCAGTAGCCATGGATTCATTAATTGTTGCCTCTGGCCTTGTTGCTTTAGCAGAAATTGGTACTCAACATTTTATTGAATTCGCAATATTATTAGCGTTGATGATGGGAATATTGCAATTCCTTTTCGGTATTTTTAGATTAGGGTTTCTTGTCAATTTTTTGTCTAAGCCTGTGATAAGTGGTTTTACATCAGCAGCTGCATTAATAATAGGTATAAACCAATTTAAACATCTATTTGGAATAGATATAGGCAGGAATAATAAAATTCAGTTTTTATTAAAAGATACTTTTAATAATATACTAGAAAGTAACATAATTACTACTGCAATTGGAATTCTATCAATTATCATTTTAGTATACCTAAAGAATAAGTATCGAAAAATTCCAGCAGCATTGGTTGTCGTTGTTCTTAGCTTATTAGCTGTTAAAATATTTCAATTAGATCAATTTGGAGTACAAATTGTTGGAAGTGTTCCAGAAGGTTTACCTAGTTTTAAAATCCCTTCATTTAATAAGGAAATTATCATGCAACTAGCTCCTGTAGCACTCACATTATCTTTTGTTGGGTTTTTAGAAGCTGTATCAGTTGCAAAAGCTATAGAAACTAAGCATGCTGAGTATAAAGTGCTCCCAAACCAAGAATTAATTGCACTTGGATTATCTAATATGGTTGGTTCTTTTTTTCAAACATATCCTGCTACTGGAGGGTTTTCAAGAACAGCGGTTAATGATCAAGCAAATGCTAAAACACATCTAGCATCTTTAATTTCTGCAGCAATAGTAGGTTTAACGTTGCTTTTTTTAACACCAGTATTTTATTATTTACCAAAAGCAGTTTTGGCTGCAATAATCATTGTTGCAGTATTTGGATTGTTGGATTTTAGAGTTCCAAAACAATTATTGACTTATGCCAGAAGAGATTTAGTAATTTTAAATATTACGTTATTGATTACTGCAATGGTTGGGATTACTGAAGGAATTATTGGTGGTGTGGTCTTGTCCTTAGGAATGCTAATTTATAAAACCACAAAACCACATATTGCTATTTTAGGAAAAGTACCAGAAACTTATTTCTATCGCAACAGAAAACGGTTTAAAGATGTTATTATTCATGACAATATTTTAATAGTTAGGTTTGACGCACAGTTATATTTTGCCAATACAACTTATTTCAAAGATAAATTGCAGGAATTTAGTAAATTTAAAGGGAGTAAATTAAAATTCTTGATTATTGATGGAGAAAGCTTAAACAGCTTAGACAGTAGTGCCATTTTTGTTTTAAATGAAATGTATTCCTATTTTAAAGACAAACATGTACAAATGGCTTTTACGGGTTTAAAAGGACCCATAAGAGATATAATGGTTAAATCTGGGCTTATGGATAAAATTGGACATGAGTTTTTCTTTATGAGTATTCAAGAAGCTGTAGACTATTATGAAGCCGGTTTTAAAAAAGGATCAAAATTCGATAAATATATCAATCAATCAAACCAATAAAAAAAGTTATATTTATTGTGTAACTCAAGTTACAATAGTTGGCGTGATTTTTGATTAAATTTAGCTATTAAATAATTATGAATCAATAAAATAAAATAATATGAAAGTAGAACAATTGTTTACTGGATGCCTTGCCGAAATGGCCTATTATATAGAGTCTAATGGTGAAGCTGCTGTTATTGATCCTTTAAGAGAAACAGAGCCATATTTAAGAATGGCGGAAGCCGATGGAGCGAAGATAAAGTATATTTTCTTAACACATTTCCATGCCGATTTTGTGTCTGGACAATACGATCTGGCCCAAAAAACAGGCGCAAAAATTATATTTGGGCCAAATGCAACAGCCGAATACGATATTTATAATGGTAAAGATGGTGAAGAATTTCCATTGGGTGGAGGCAAAATCACATTACTTCACACTCCTGGACATACCATGGAATCATCTTCATACTTAATTACAGATGAAGAAGGAAATACACCTTACGTATGTACTGGAGACTGTTTGTTTATTGGCGATGTAGGACGACCAGATTTGGCTGTAAAACAAGGAGAATTAACAGAAAAAGATTTAGCAAGTCATTTATTTGACTCTTTGAGAAATAAAATAATGACTTTGCCAGATGATATTATTGTATATCCAAATCATGGAGCAGGATCAGCTTGTGGAAAAAACATGAGCAGCGAAACTTTTGATACTTTAGGAAATCAAAAGAAAACCAATTATGCACTTAGAGCAGATATGACGAGAGAAGAATTTATTGAAGAGGTTACCACAGGTTTAAAACCACCACCACAATATTTCCCAAACAATGTGCGAATGAACAAATCTGTTAACACAAGTATCGATGAGGTTTTACATAGAGGCACAACACCATTAGACCCAGTAACGTTTAAAGAAATGAGCGAGCAAAAGGATGTTTTGGTAGTCGATACACGCTCAAAAGAATCGTACGCAGAACAAGGTACTGTCCCTGGCGCTTGGTATATTGGTATTGATGGAAGTTTTGCACCTTGGGTAGGCGCATTGATAAAAAATATCAACCAAAAAATCATATTTATTGCTGATGATGAGTTACGTGTAAACGAAATAGTGACACGCTTTTCAAGAGTGGGATATGATAATACTTTAGGCTATTTAAATGGTGGAATTGAGGATTGGTTGGCTCATGGTTTTGAAGTAGATAAGATTGGTTCAATGTCGGCAATTGAATTTGCCAAGAGATTGTCTGAAGGTTCTATGGAAAAACCAATAGATGTTAGAAAAGAATCAGAATATTTATCTGAACACGTAGAAGGCGTTGAAAACTTCCCATTAGATTTTATACATCAAAATTTTGCTGAAATTAATCCTGAAAAAGAATATTTCTTGCACTGCGCAAGTGGCTACCGTTCTTTAGTGGCTGCTTCAATTTTTAAAGCAAATGGTGTAAAAAACGTGACTGATGTAAGAGGAGGGTTTAATGATATAAAGGAAACTGAAGCTCCTATGACAGATTATGTATGTCCAACTACTTTATTGTAGAATTTAATTACATTCCTGCGAAAGCAGGAATCTATTAGGTTTAATTCCCCAACCCTTGGGTCGGTATATATTATGTTTGCAAAGCAAGCTCAAATTAATACCTTGCATGCTTGCGTCGAGGTAATTTATTAAATTTTTTTAACAAAAAAAGACAAGTTTTAGCAGTCATGGATGGGATTTTTTTCCGAACATGACTGCTATTTTTTAGTTCTCTTTTTTATTTAACGTGAGTTCGATATAGCTAAAAGTATATAGTCAAAATATATTTACTTGAATGTTAGTATGATATGTGTTTATTTATTGTAAACACCCTCCTTGCTCCTCCCTCAAGGGAGGAATTACCAAAGATGACATTGTCCCCTTGAGGATTATCGAGATAAAAGCGACAGCTTTTGTTGAAGATACCGAGCGA
>CALZKX010000007.1 GCA_945788155.1 uncultured Flavobacteriaceae bacterium | reverse complement strand
TAATTACCAGCGCCAGACCAAAATCTAAAATTATTTTAGGCTTAGATTATGAGTCTGAAAAGGTTAATATTGGTCTTTATAACACGATGTTTGGGAAAGTGACTATTACATCGCCAAATGGTGCTGAATTTGACCAAGAGTTAGCATCAAAAGTTGCAACCGATTTAAGTTTAAGTTATAATTTTACTGATAAGTTAAGTTTAACAGGTATTATTAATAACATATTTGATGTTTATCCTGATGTAACAAAAGCCTCAACAGGGACTGCCCAAGCAGGATCACGTTTTGTTTACTCATCTGAAGTACAACAATTAGGACAACTAGGAGCAAATTTTAGTATTGGATTGGATTATAGATTTTAATAAAAAGGACAATTAAATTCAAGAGGCTGTCTGAAAAGGCAGTCTTTTTTTTGCAATTTTTCTAGTAAATTCTTAACTTTAAGAATGAGCAGAAAAGTAGTTTTTAAGACCTATAACCAAGATCAGTTAAGTCTTTTACCACCCAGTTATGATGATCTGGTTCCTATAAATCATCCAGTACGTATAGTGAATATGATTATTGACAATGTAGATATCAGTTCATTGGAAAAAAGTTATAAAGGTGGTGGCACTTCCAGCTATCATCCACGCATGTTACTCAAGGTTATTGTTTATGCGTATTTGCGCAATCTTTATTCTTCCCGAAAAATAGAACAGGCCTTACATGAGAACCTCCATTTTATGTGGCTCAGTGGGCAAAGTAAGCCCGATCACAATACCATAAACGATTTTAGGGGCAAACGTCTTCAGGGACACCTAAAGAAAATATTTCATCAAGTGGTGTTGCTTTTAGTAGAGCAAGGAGTTGTGGGTCTAAAAGATATTTTTGTCGATGGCACCAAGATCGAGGCCAATGCCAGTCGTTATACTTTTGTTTGGGGCAAGTCCATAAAAACAAGCAAAGCGCGTATCAAAAAGCAGTTAAAAGAATTATGGTCTTATGTAGAAAAGGTTTATAAAGACGAGCGGCACATCCCAAATACGCCAGACTTTGAAGCTATCGATGCCGATAAAATAGAAGCCACCATTAACCAAATAAACGAAGCTTTACAAGGCAAGGACATAGACAAAAAAGTAAAGCAAAAGCTCAACTATGCCAAGAAGAACTGGCCAGTGAATATGTCCAAGTACCAAAAACAAGAAGCCATTTTAAAACAAAGGAACAGTTACAGCAAAACAGATCCAGATGCCACTTTTATGCGCATGAAGGATGACCATATGCAAAACGGACAACTCAAGCCAGCTTATAATGTTCAAGCTTCCACCAACAATCAGTACCTCACTAACTATACATTAGCTCAGACCACTGCGGACACTAACACGTTAAAAGACCACGTCAATGATCATATTGAGAACTACGATGAAAAACCAGAAACACTCACTGCCGATGCAGGTTATGGCAGCGAAGAAAACTATACCGATCTAGAAGACAAAGACATAACAGCTTTTGTAAAATACAATTACTTCCATAAAGAACAGCAAGACATAAAGAAAGGGAAAATCAACCCTTTCCATCCAGACCAGTTGCACTACAATATAGAAACGGACACCTATTACTGTCCCATGGGACAAGCGATGTCCAACATTGGCAGTTATAAAAAGAAAACAAAAAATAGTTTTGAGCAAGAACTTCACAGATACCAAGCCCAAAACTGTAATGGGTGTTCTTTAAGAAGCCTTTGCCACAAGTCTAAATACAACCGTATTATAGAACGTAATTACAACCTGATACGGTTAAAGTCCCAAGCCAAGACACTTTTGACAAGTGAACAGGGCATCGCCAAAAGAAAACAACGGTGTTGGGATGTTGAAGCCGTTTTTGGAAATATAAAGCACAACATGAACTTTAAACGGTTTATGTTAAGAGGAATTGGTAAAGTAAACGTGGAAATAGGATTAATAGCAATGGCTCACAACCTTAAAAAGTATAGTTTAGCGATTTAGGCTAACTTTGCTATTTTGTATCAATGCTATTTAAATCTGGTTTCTTTAAATATCATACAGAATCAAATTCAACTAAAAAGAAAATCGCCTAAAAATTACTTTTTAGACGACCTCTTTATTATTTAACTATTGAGAAATTACTTTCTTTCCATCGGCTTTAAAATCGGCACCCATTCCTGAGACATACCCTTTGAAAAGTACATCTTCAAAAGTACCTGTTAAATCAAAATCCATGTCTTGCGTTACAAAAGTTGCTGAAAGCCTACTTTCTACAATTTTTACATTATTCAGGTCTATTAACCCTATATCCGAATTTACAGTACCTGTATACTCTCCTGCTTCATTTTTTAAGATGTTCATTACAGCAGATACATCCCCTTGAGGTGTTCCTTCAATCAACAAACTCCAATCACCAACATAAGGGTCAACTTTAGCAGCACTTTTACTTGTGCCACAACTGGATATTATAAATAATGCAATAAAACTTAAAACTAAATGTGTTTTTTTCATAATGTGATTGTTTTGTATTGAAAAATACAAAACTTTCAATTATAATTTGACTTTTGTACGAATAAATTCCATTCAATAAAATCTATTAATTCGTTTTTTAAGTGTTCATTTTAGTTTAATTTTGACTCGCTAATTTTAAGTTAAAATATCAAATTATGCCTGGATTTGAATTGTTTGGAGAATTGGAACGTAAAGAATTAAGTGATGTTCTTGATAACGGTGTTTTAATGCGTTATGGTTTTGATGCTATGCGAAATGGACACTGGAAAGCTAAAGAACTTGAGAAGGAACTGGAGAATAAATTAAAAGCTAAGCATGCACAGTTAGTGTCTAGTGGCACAGCTGCTGTTTCTATTGCGCTAGCCGCTGCTGGCATTGGGGCAGGAGATGAAGTGATTATGCCAACCTTTACATTTGTTGCGAGTTTTGAGGCAATAATGATGCTTGGTGCCATTCCTATATTGGTTGATATTGATGATACATTAACACTAGACATAGAAGCTACAAAAAATGCTATAACACTAAAAACCAAGGCAATAATGCCAATACACATGTGTGGAAGTATGGCAAATTTAGATGCCTTGAAAGAAATTTGTAATGCAAACAATTTAGTTTTAATTGAAGATTCATCACAAGCAACAGGCGCAACTTATAAAGGGAAACCTCTTGGTAGTATTGGCGATTTAGGATGTTTGTCGTTAGATTTTGTTAAAATTATTACAGCAGGCGAAGGCGGAGCAGTATTAACCAATAACGAAAAATTCTATCGTAATGCAGACCATTTTTCAGATCATGGACATGACCACGTAGGAAATGACAGAGGCACAGAGACCCATCCTTTTTTAGGATATAATTTTAGAATCTCTGAACTGCATGCAGCTGTTGGTTTGGCACAACTACGAAGACTTGATGAATTTGTTTCTATTCAAAAGAAAAACTATAGCATTATTAGAGACGCTTTATCTGGGATTCCTGAAGTGACTTTTAGAACTGTTCCCAAAGGAGGTGAGGAGAGTTACTCTTTTTTAAACTTCTTTTTACCAGATTTAGATACTGCAAGAAAAGTATCTTCAGCTTTTAAGGAAAACGGTATTGATGCTTGTTTTCATTATTATGACAATAATTGGCACTACATTAGAAAATGGGAACATCTAAAAAATTTAAAAACACTATATCCTTTATCTCCAGAAGTAAAAGAAGGATTAGCTTATTTGAAAGACAAAACGTTTGTGCAATCAGACCATTATATTGGTAGAAATATTTCGTGTTTAATTAAATTGTCTTGGATAGAAGAGGAAGTTAAGAATAGAGCCATAAAAATGGCAAATATTATTAATAAAACCTGTTCTTAATAACTCACATACTCAATAATCTCCAAACCATAACCAATCATACCAACGCGTTTGGTTTTTTCACTGTTAGAAATGAGTTTAAGTTTATGAATATTAAGGTCATGAAGTATTTGTGCGCCAATACCAAAATCTTTTGAATCCATTTCAATGGCAGGAGCTTTAATAACTTCGCCTTCAATTTGTGTAACTTTTAAAGTGGCCAATCTTTTTAATAAATTCATGGATTGACTTTGCTGATTAATGAACACTATGGCGCCTTTTCCAGCATCATTAACAACTTGGAACATGTTATCCAGCTTCTGGTCTGCATTATTGGTTAACGTGCCCAAAATATCGTTATTGACTAATGTGGAATTGATTCGTGTCAATACAGGCTCATCAACATTCCAAACACCTTTTGTTAATGCGATATGTATTTGATTGTTAGTAGTTTGTTGGTACACTCTTAAACGAAAACTTCCAAATCGGGTTTCTATTTGAAAATCTTCCTTTTTCTCTATTAAAGAGTCATGCTCCATGCGGTAAGCCACTAAATCTTCAATAGAAATAATTTTTAAATCAAACTTTTTAGCTACATCAACGAGTTGAGGTAACCGAGCCATTGTGCCATCTTCGTTCAATATTTCAACTAAAATTCCAGCAGGTTTAAAGCCAGCTAATCGTGCTAAATCTACTGCTGCTTCCGTATGACCAGTTCTACGTAAAACGCCACCATTTTTAGCTCTTAAAGGAAAAATATGCCCTGGACGACCTAAATCGAAAGGTTTGGTGTTATCACCAACAAGAGCTTTAATGGTTTTTGCTCTGTCATGTACTGAAATTCCTGTGGTGCAACCATGCCCAATTAAATCAACAGACACCGTAAATTGGGTATGATGTAAAACGGTATTGTTTTGTACCATCATTGTTAAATCCAGTTCTTCACAGCGATCTTCTGTTAGTGGTGCACAAATTAGCCCACGACCATTAGTTGCCATAAAGTTGATCATTTCTGGAGTTACTTTTTCTGCAGCAGCAATAAAATCGCCTTCATTTTCCCTGTTTTCATCATCTACAACAATAATGACCTTGCCTAGGCGAATATCGTTTATGGCATCTTCAATAGAGTTTAATTGTATCTTATCTGTGTTGTTTAAAGTTTCCACTTTTATCATCCTTATCAATTATTGTGCAAAGATATGGCTAAAAAATAAGCTATCTAATTTGTTTTAAATCTTCTTTCATTTTCTTTTTGTAAAAATTGAAGTAAAGAAAATATAGAGGAACACCTACTAGTATTAAAATAAATACATTAGAAGTTGTGTTTCTGTCTAATAGTTTATTAAAACTTACTTGATTTATAAACGATTTGGCTAGTGTGATTAGGAACATAATTGCAAAAATAACTCCTAAAATAATTAGTATTTTTCCTAAAGCGGGAAAACCATTATTATTTAGTATCAAACCAGATAAAAGAGGTATTAAATACATAAAGTATAGTTTATAGGACAACTGCGAATTTTCAGAATAAGCAGCTTTATAACGCAAGGCATTCTCATAATTTTCATTTTGTAAATTACCACCAAAACGTAATTCTTCTTCAGTAATTCCTCTAGTATTTAATATTTTTATGGATGAGTTTCGGTAGCTTTCGTTTAAATCGTATTGACGATAATTTTTTACAATATCTATTAATTTTTTATTAGAATAGCCTTTAATTTTTTCATACTCAGTAGAATTTTCGTTCAAAAAAACATTTGGATTTAAAGGAGTAATGGTTACTTCTTTGGTTAAAATGTTTTTTATTGGAATTAAAATATTATCCAATTCAAATAAAGCTCTATCCTTGGTAGCTCTATTGGTTAGGTAAATACTTAATGGTAACATAATTATGGTTGAAAACCATGTGGCTAAAATAGGATCTATGCTATTATCTTGTGCACTGTTTTTTGCAAAAATACCTATGAAGTGATAAGTTAGGAATAAAGAAATAGCAATAACAATTGGTAAGCCAATACCACCTTTTTTTATAAGTGCTCCTAGAGGAGCTCCAATAAAAAATAAAATAATACAAGCAATAGCTATGGCAAATTTTTCGTAATATGAAATGATGTGTTTGTTGAGGTTTTTGTCAAAAACAGTTTGTGTCTTTTTTTTAACTTTTATTATATTTAGTGTACTATTTACTGTGTTAGTGGCTAACTCTACTAGTTGGGTTTTATTTCTATTTGGGAATAGCTCCATAAAATTACCTCCTGTATAAATAGTATCATTGTCCTTTTTTTTAATGTTCTTATTAAGCGTAGGCACTGATGATCTTGCATATAAATCGAAAGCTAGTTTATTGTAATTGTTTTTTTTATTGACTTTTAAAGAGTCTATGGTAAAATTTAATTCCTTAATATTTAACATTGAATAACGCGCTGTAACTTCTTTGTTTTCGAAATCGACATTATCGATTTGTGC
>CALZKX010000006.1 GCA_945788155.1 uncultured Flavobacteriaceae bacterium | reverse complement strand
GATTTTTGTAGATGATGATTCCACCGACAATTCCTTAGAACTTAGCTCAAGATTGTTAAGCTGTTCGCAGTTGGATTTTAAAATTATTCCGAATATTCGATTATCTAATTCACCTAAAAAAGATGCGATAACCACAGCCATTAACAAAGCTAAATACCACTGGATTGTAACAACTGATGCCGATTGTGAAGTGCCTAAAGCATGGTTAGAAGTTAGTAATGCATTTATAAATAGTTACGATGTTGCAATGGTAGTTGCTCCTGTAACTTTTAAATTCTCAGATTCTTTTTTTAATCAATTTCAGATCCTGGATATGTTAAGTCTTCAGGCAGCAACTATTGGAGGTTTTGGTGTCTCACTTCCTTTTTTATGTAATGGTGCCAACTTAATGTATCGAAAAGATTTGTTTAAAGAACTTAATGGATTTAAAAATAATGATGACATTGCTAGTGGCGATGATGTCTTTTTGCTTGAAAAAGCGGTAAAAAAATACCCCAAACTGGTAAAGTATCTAAAATCTAAAAAAGCTGTTGTGTACTCTAAAACTGAAACGTCTTTATCTGCTCTTATCCAACAGCGTATTCGTTGGGCAGCAAAAACAAGCACTTATAAAAATACCTTTGGAAAATTTGTTGGTTTGGTGGTTTTAATGATGAATTTATTGATAGTAGCTACTCTTTTTTTGAGTGTTTTTGGGTTGTTTGACTGGTTGTATTTTATAGTATTTTTGATATCAAAACAGTTAATTGATTATCTATTACTAAGTAAATCTGCAAAATTATTTAATCAAACACAGGCTTTAAACTTATACTTTTTTAGTAGTTTAATTTATCCTTTTTTTACTGTTTTTGTAGCTTTCAAAGCGATGTTCTCAAAATACAAATGGAAAGGCAGAAGTTTTAAAAAATAAGTATCTTTCCAATCGAAATGCAAAAACTATCAAATTACAAATCGTCTAATCCTGCTTTTTCCAATTATTTCTGGGAACACAATCCTGAGACTTATAAAACAATGAGTGTTAGAGGCATTATTGTTAAATCTTTATCCTGTATTTTAATTATTGCCTTAATTACTGGGCTTGTTTGGAAATTACAAGACAGTGGTATAAATGTTAGGTGGTTTACATTAGGTGGTATGCTTGCAGCCATTGTAATTAGCATCGTGATTTCGGTAAGGCAACATTGGGCTCACATTTTAGTACCATTGTATGCAGTTGCCAAAGGGAGTTTTTTAGGTGGTTTTAGCGCTTATATTAAGGTAAAGTATCCAGAGCTGCCATTTCAAGCCATTGGTGTGACCATTGTTACATTTTTTACTGTTTTAATATTGTATCAAACACGACTTATTGTAGTCACCAAAAAACTCAGGAGTGTCATTATTACGGCTGCAGTAAGCATATTTGTGGTGTATTTCATTTCGTTTATTTTAAGCCTTTTTGGAATTAAATCATTTGTTTGGGGAACGACTTGGGTTGCCATTGTTTTTAATGTTATTGCTGCTATTGTGGCTGCCTTTACATTGTTATTGGATTTTGATTATATTGAAAAACACAAGAACAAAGCCAATAAATACAAAGAATGGATTGCCACTTGGGGATTATTAGTGTCTCTTGTTTGGTTGTACACCGAAATTTTAAGACTCATGCGAACTTTTGCTGTGAAATTCTAACTATTCTACCTTAATTATTATAGGTATTTTAAATTCTGTTTTAACCTGTTGCCCTCGTTTAATAGCTGGGGAAATTTTAGGTAAGTTACTTAGGCTTTCAGTTAAAAAGGTGTTTATTTCAGGAATTTGTGAACTGATTTTGGGGTTGCTTTCAATATGCAACACGTGTAAATCTCCTTTTTCAGAAATAAAAAATGACATTTCAATGGTGTCGTTTAAATCTTGGGTAACAACTATTTTCCTTAAAGCAAGTTGGGATGTAATATGATTGGTAAGCGTAATTTGAAAACATTGCCTACGAAGCTCTTTGGTTTCTAGGGAATTACAATTATCGAAGGATGGGTATTCATCTACTTCGTTCCAATTAAACGTTTGCATTTCCTCATTGACAATGTCTTGAGAATTCACTTTTTTCTTGTCGTAATAATCGCAAGAGGATAGGCAAAGAATTAAAATAAAAATCTTCAGGTACTTCATTTTTGAAAACTGAAGTGGAAAAATACGATTTTTTTAATTTAGTTCTCTTTTAAAAATTGTGCTTCTTTTAATTGCTTGATCTTGTATTCTACCATCTTATTATATTTACTCTTCGGGAACTTTTTTAAAAAAGCTTCAAACAAGTTAATTCTTGTGTCTATGTCTTTATAATATTCGTTTTTTGAATTTACTAAAAAGAAATGAGCCTGTTCGTTTTCTGGATTTTCATCTACAGCTCTTTTATAAGCATCAATAGCTTCTTTATATTTTTTTTGTCTATTATACACAAACCCTAACTTTACATACTCCTGATCTAATGGAATATCTTGTAACAATAAAGCTTGTAGCATATGTTTTTCGGCATTTTTAAAATCTTCCACACGTTCAAATAACTCGCCTAGCATAAACAAATTAGTAGTGTTCATCATATCGAACTCTAATGCTTTTTCGCCGTGTTTAATTGCTTTTTCAAATTCATATTGATGCATATAACAGTTTCGTAATTTTTCATGAATAAACTGCGACGATTCATTAAGTGATAATAACTTTTCAAACCATAATGCAGCGTTTTCATACTCTTTTTTCCAGTAATAATTTTGAGCTTTTAGGCTTATAAGTTTTTTGTTAGTTGCATACGAGCTTAATCCAATATCAACAAACTTATCAACCGTTGTAAAGTGTTGTTTTTTTAGATGGTATTTGGCAATTTGGAAAATGGATTTTTGATGTGTACTATCTAAATCAAACGCATTATGAAATCGGTTTTGGTCGGTAGAATCTCGCAATTGTTGCAGTACCAAACCACTTTCGTAGTGATAATTAGGGTTTTTATAATCAATATCGATAAGCTGATAAAACACCTCTAATGCTTCCTTATGCTTTTTTACGCGAGTTAATAATTTACCATATTCAAATAAGGTTAGTACATCTTTTGGATTTGTTTTTAAACTGTTTTCATAATTAATTAAAGCCTCATCATAGTTGCCTATAGCGATGCATGCCT
>CALZKX010000005.1 GCA_945788155.1 uncultured Flavobacteriaceae bacterium | reverse complement strand
TGGTTTTTACTCGATAATCGAGATTTTAATATATCGAAGATTATTACGAAAATAATACACTTTTCCTTTAATGCCTCGAATAGTTAAATCGAGGTAGTTTATAAGCAGTAAAAATACAATTATTTACCAGTTTAGGAAATTGAAGTTGTTAACAATAGAGGAATAAAATTATACTAATTATAACATAGGTTTTTAATTAAAAACAAGTGCAAAAATTACGATAACAATCTGTTTATTAATTGATGTTAAATAGGAATTTTATTTGCAGTAAAATTCGTATTTTTATAAACCTTCTAGGAAAAATAAATTTAAATTAAAATTATGAAAAAAATGATTCGCGTATTGGTTAGTGCTTTTTTTGCCCTTCTTTTATTTACAGCATCAAATATAGAAGCCCAAGTTAAAAAAATAGCATCAGTTGAAGGTATTACAGAATATAAGTTAAATAATGGCTTAAAGGTTCTACTGTTTCCAGACAATTCATCGCAAACAATTACCGTAAATATCACCTACAAAGTAGGCTCAAGACATGAAGGTTATGGAGAAAAGGGAATGGCTCATTTGTTAGAGCATATGGTTTTTAAAGGAACGCCTAATCATCCAAATATTCCAGAAGAGCTTACCTCTCATGGAGCTAGACCAAACGGAACAACTTGGTACGATAGGACTAATTATTTTGAGGCTTTTAATGCAACAGATGATAATTTAGAATGGGCTTTAGATCTTGAGGCAGACAGAATGCTTAACTCTTATATAGCAAAAAAAGATTTAGAATCTGAATTTTCAGTAGTTAGAAATGAGTTTGAGAGCGGAGAAAACTCACCATCAGGTGTATTAATGAAAAAAGTGATTAGTACTGCTTTTTTATGGCATAATTATGGGCAGTCTACAATAGGAAACAGATCAGATATTGAACGTGTGCCAATTGAAAACCTTCAAGCATTTTATAAGAAATATTATCGTCCAGATAATGCGGTGTTAATGGTAACTGGAAAGTTTGAAGCAGAAAAGACACTAGCATTAATCGAGGAAAAATTTGGAGACCTTAAGAACCCAGACATTCCATTAAGAGATATTCCAACTATTGAGCCTCCCCAAGATGGAGAAAAAAGAGTAAATTTAAGTAGGGTTGGGGATTTGCAAATAATATCTTCTCTATATCACACACCAGCAGGATCTCATGAAGATTATGCTGCATTAGCCATTGCAGAGCAAGTGCTGACCGATCAACCATCAGGTAGGTTATATAAGGCTCTAATCGATGAGAAAAAAGCCTCTAGTTTATGGTCGTTTTCTCCTTTTACTAAAGAACCTTCATTTTTATATATAAATGTAGATGTCCCTTCAGATAAATCGTTAGCTGATGTAGAAAGCACACTTTTAGGTATTTTAGACGATCTGCCAAATAATCCTGTAACTGAAGCTGAGCTTAAAAGAGCTAAATCCAATATTCTAAAACAAATAGATCAAATAGCTAGAAATTCATCATTCTTAGGAACTTATATGAGCGAATATATAGGAGCTGGTGACTGGAGATTGGCTTTTATTCATAGAGATCGTATTGAGAATATCACCTTAGATAAAGTAAATAAAGCAATTAAAACCTACTTCATTAAAACCAATAGAACTGTTGGTCAATTTATTCCAACCAAAGAGCCACAAAGAGTTGGTATACCACATACAGAGGGTGTTGATGATCTAGTTAATAATTATAAAGGAAAAGAAGGTTTTGGTACTGGCGAAGTATTTAATGTGTCTTACGATAATATAAAAAAAAGATTGAATACTGGAATCTTAGAAAAAAGTGGTATTGAATACGGATTTATTGAAAAAGATAATAGAGGGAAAACAGTAAGTATCTCTTTTGCTATGAGAACAGGGAGTGTAAACCAGCTAATGAATAAAGGCGTCACTGCACAATTTACTGCTAATCTTTTAAATAAAGGGTCTAAGAATATGTCGCGTCAAGAAATTGAAGATAAGCTTAGTGAGTTAAAATCATCTATCAGCTTTAGAGGAGCAAACGGAAGAGTGTATGCAAATATATCTAGTACAGAAGATAAGCTTATGGAAACGTTAGCTTTAATGGCCGAAATATTTAAAAATCCGCTTTTCGATGAGGCAGAGTTAGATAAATTGAAAACACAAAATTTGGCGATGATTGAGCAAAATAAATCGGAGCCTACATTTATTGCTAGTATGAAAATTGGTCAAATTAATCAGCACTATAAAAAAGGGCATCCTTTATACAGCATGACTATTGATGAACAAATTGAAGCCATAAATAATGTAAACACTCAAGATATTAAAAGCTATTATGATGAGTTTTACGGTATTTCAGATAATGCAACATTAGTAGCGATTGGTAATTTTGACGAAGTTAAAGTAAAAGCCTTTTTTGAAAATGAGTTTAATAATTTTAAATCAGATTTACCTTTTACACCAATTAGTAATGCTTTCAGAACAAATAAACCAGCGAATGAAAGTATTAAAACACCAGATAAGAAAAATGCTTTCACAACCGGAACTCTTACATTTAAAAGTAGTCAAGAAGATGAAGATTACGCTGCATTACAAATGGCAAGCTCTATTTTTGGAGGAGGGTTCTTAAATTCGAGAATAGCTAATAGATTGCGCCAACAAGATGGTGTTAGTTATGGAGCTGGTGGAGCTGTATCTGTAGATGGTAGTAAGGAAGACAAGAACTCTTCAGTATTTATTTATGCTATTTATGCACCTGAGAATGCAGCTAAGGTTCAAAAAGGATTTGAGGAGGAAATCAATCGGTTTATTGATCAAGGTGTGACTCAAGAAGAACTTACTAATGCAATTAATGGTTGGGTACAAGCACAAAATGTATCTAGAGCAAAAGATACAGAGCTTTCTACCATTGTCAATAACAATTTATATTATGATAGAGATATTTATTTTCAAAAAAATGTAGAAGAAAACATTAAGAACTTAACAGTTGAGGATGTGAATAGAGTGATTAAAAAGCACTTTAAAAAATATAAAGACTGGACAGTAGTTAATGCTGGAGATTTTAAGAACTTAGTGAATTTAGATATGAAAAAACCTAAAGATTAAATATAACTGTTTTTTTAGTCTATTAGTATCTCCAAAACCTTAATAGCAGCATCACTAATTTTAGTGCCTGGACCAAATACTGCCGCAGTGCCAGCATCAAATAAGTATTGGTAATCTTGTTTTGGTATTACACCACCAACAATTACCATAATGTCCTCGCGACCATAGCTTTTTAAAGCGTCTATTACTTTAGGGACTAAAGTTTTATGTCCAGCTGCTAAAGATGATACACCTAAAATATGCACATCGTTTTCTACGGCTTGTTTGGCAGCTTCTTCGGGTGTTTGAAATAGTGGGCCAATATCAACATCAAAACCAACATCAGCATAGCCAGTAGCAACCACTTTGGCACCACGATCATGGCCATCTTGTCCCATTTTGGCAATCATAATTCGAGGTCTTCGGCCATCTTGTTCTGCAAATTTATCGGCTAATTCTTTAGCCTTTTTAAAGGACTCGTCGTTTTTTATTTCTTTACTATACACGCCTGAAAATGATTTTATTTGTGCTTTGTAGCGTCCAAACTCAGCTTCGAGAGCATCGCTAATTTCACCTAGTGTGGCTCTTTCCCTTGCTGCATTTACTGCTAAAGCTAATAAATTTTTTTTGCCTGAACGTGCAGCTTCGGTTAATTTTGATAAGGCTTGTTTTACAGTATCGTTATTTCTAGAAACTTTTAGTTGATTTAATTGCTCAATTTGAGCATTTCTAACCGTTTGGTTATCGACCTCAAGCGTAGAAATAGGATCTTCATGTGCCAATCTATATTTGTTGACGCCTACAATAATATCTTGATTGGAATCTATACGTGCTTGCTTACGTGCAGCTGCTTCCTCAATACGTGTTTTTGGTATGCCAGCTTCAATGGCTTTGGTCATGCCACCAAGGTCTTCAACCTCCTCAATTAAAGTCCACGCTTTTTGTGCAATATCATGTGTTAATTTTTCAACATAATAACTTCCAGCCCAAGGATCGACCGTTTTGGTAATATAGGTTTCTTCTTGAAGATATATTTGTGTGTTTCGTGCTATTCTAGCCGAAAAATCGGTTGGGAGTGCA
>CALZKX010000004.1 GCA_945788155.1 uncultured Flavobacteriaceae bacterium | reverse complement strand
ATACTTTTATCTTACTGCTTTGTTGTGATACTGGAATAGAATCGGTCACGATTAATTCTTCTAATTTTGAATTTTCTATGCGCTCATATGCATTTCCAGACAAAATTGGGTGTGTACAAATTGCTCGTACGCTTAATGCTCCACGTTCCATCATCAAGTCGGCTGCTTTTGTAAGTGTTCCTGCGGTATCTACCATATCATCTGCAAGTACCACATTTTTACCCTCTACATTACCAATTAATTCCATATGTGAAATTACATTGGCCTTTGCACGTTGCTTATAACAGATTACCACTTCGCTTTCTAAAGCCTTGGAATACGCATAAGCTCTTTTGGAGCCTCCCATATCTGGTGAGGCAATAGTTAAATTATCGAGGTTCAAACTTTTTAAATAAGGTAAAAAGATGGTTGACGCAAATAAATGATCAACTGGCCTTTCGAAAAACCCTTGAATTTGGTCTGCATGCAAATCCATTGTAATAATTCTGGTTGCTCCTGCAGTTTCCAACATTTTAGCTACCAATTTAGCTGCAATTGGTACTCTTGGTTTGTCTTTTCTATCTTGTCTCGCCCATCCATAATATGGCATAACTGCCGTAATATGTCTTGCTGAAGCTCGTTTTGCTGCATCTAACATTAACAAAAGCTCCATTAAATTCTCAGGTCCAGGATTTGTTGAACCAATTAGGAATACTCTAGCACCTCTTACTGATTCTTCAAAAGAAGGCTGGAACTCTCCATCACTATAAGTAGAAGTAATAACATTACCCAATTCTTCGCCATAAGCTTCAGCAATTTTTTTTGCTAACTCGGTACTTTGTGTACAGGCAAATATTTTGGCTTTTGTTTTTATTTTTGTCATAATTAACTATTTGTTAATGAGCGCAAAAAGATTACTTATTTTTAATGAGGTGCAAATTTAGGGATTTATTTGAATTCCAAAAGGATAAAAGCCACTATTTTAATAGTTGGGAGCAATCCTGTCCTAAATAATTTTAGAAAGAATAAGAACCACCATGTTTATTGTTCTTAGCGATAATAGAACAAGTTTTTAAAAAAGAACCCCTTGATGGTTTTGTTTTGGTGGCGGTTTTGGTTTTTGAAAAGGATTATCTAGCCATTTATGTAAATCTACTTTTACAAAAAGATTTAGCCTTATAAATGCTACCAGATTTGATAAGTACCAACTGTATTTTGCTTGTGCCTTGAGGGCTTTTAGGATGAGTATTGTAATAAGTGCAGTCCATATTTGTATCATTACTGCGTTTTCACTTGTGCCAACAAAAGATTTGATATGTAATTGTTGCTTAATGTCCCTGAAAAATATTTCTACTTCCCATCTTGCTCTATAGAGTTCTCCTATGGTATTAGCACTCCATTTGGTATTGTTAGTGATTAACTCGATAGTTTGTTGGTTTTGATCATCCCATAGAGCAACACGTCTTAATCTTTTAGGGTACTTTTCTTTGGTTTTGTTACCTGTAAGTTCAATAATCTCATCTTTTAGTAGGTGTTGATGTCTTTTTTTTGGCAGTTCTCGTTCTTGTATGGTTTTAAAAGTAAAGTTGTCTTTATGTCTTATGACAAAAAACACCTCTTTGCTGTCCCAAACATTTAAAAGCGAAAAATCATTATAAAATCTATCAGCAACAATCACACTTCCTGCCAATAATGGTATATCATAGGCTCCTTTGTTGTCTGCTGTTTTACCATCTGTTATGTTTACATAAGCTGGTAAATGCCCATCATAATCAAGTAGTGTGTGCATTTTAACAGCTCCTTTCTTGGTTCTATACTTTGCCCAATCAAAAAGGCTCAAACATAAACTTATAGTAGTGGCATCCAATAAAAATATCTTTGATTTTATTTTAAAGTTAACACGTTTACCAAAGGTCTGCTGTCCTAAACTTTTTAATAGTGCATAATAGTAATCCCTAAAAAGTTCCCAACTTCTGTTTTTGTTTTGATAACTTAAGGTAGATTTTGATGGCGGCCTTAAGACACCAAGGTGATTAAGATTCCCTGTAGCTGAACGTAATCCATTGCTAATATCCCTAACAGATTGACTCTTGGCAAACTGGCAAAATAACATAGAAACTAAATGAGACCAACTAGTAAAACCTTTTTGGTGCTTATCTGTTTGATGTTGTGTAACCAAATTTTTAAACTTAGAACTGTCTAATTTAGATATTATCTGAGAAAATAACGTTACTTTTATCATAAGAGGATAGGGTTTTGTTCTGCAACTCAAAGATAACTTTGAGATACTTAACTTTTCCTCTTATTTTTTAATTGTTTAGGACGCTATTGAGTTGGGAGTTAAAATATTTTATATTTTTGCTGTCTGTTTTGCTCAAGTGGCGGAATTGGTAGACGCGCTGGATTCAAAATCCAGTTTCTTCGGAAGTGTGGGTTCGATTCCCACCTTGAGTACAACATGGGACAAATCAAATTTATTTGGCTTGTCCCTTTTTTATTCTTAACAAAAACAGTCTTAAAACTTTTATAGTAACACCTTTTTTATTCTTTAGCAGCCAAAAAACGTTCGGCATCTAAAGCAGCCATACATCCTGTTCCGGCTGCTGTAACTGCTTGTCTATACACGTGGTCTGCAGCGTCACCACTTACAAATACACCTTCTATGTTTGTCTTAGAAGTTCCAGGTTTGTTTATAATATAACCTGTTTCATCCAACTTTAAATAATCTTTAAAAATATCGGTATTTGGTTTATGGCCAATTGCTACAAAAAACCCAGTTGCTGGAATGTCGTGCTTT
>CALZKX010000003.1 GCA_945788155.1 uncultured Flavobacteriaceae bacterium | reverse complement strand
CTCCTTTACTTAAATAGTTCTTACCTATTCTCACCACATTTACTTGACCCATTAACTTACTCTTGATACCAATATAGAAATCATCCTCCGATAAGTTATCGAACTTATCCCATTTTGCATCTCCAGCTATGGCAACAATACCATCAACTTTTCCTATTTCATCAAACATTGATTTAATGGAATTAGAATCAGAAAAATCTACTTGTACATCTCCTGAATTACGTCCAGCAACAATCACTTCATGATTCTGCTTTAGCCTTTCAGTAACTTTTTTACCAATGGTTCCGTTTCCTCCTATGATTAATATTTTCATCCTATCCCTAACCCTTTCCAAAGGAAAGGGAACTTATTAATTTTTTTCTTCACAATTATTTTGCCTAATATATAAATGTTCAACATCAACACCCCTATTAGAGCTACGCTCTGTATCTTCACTTAAAATATATTTTCATTTCGATAATCCTCAAGGGGACAATTGTTATGACGTCATATTTTCAATTACACAAGCATAGCCTTGTCCAACACCAATACACATGGTTACTAAAGCATAACGTTTTTTTTGCTCTTGTAACTCCAAAGCTGCAGAATAGGCAATTCGTGCTCCTGTAACTCCAAGTGGATGACCAATGGCTATTGAGCCTCCATTTGGATTTAATCTTGGGTCGTCATCTGCCAAACCTAAAGCTCTTGTGCAAGCCAACACTTGTGCGGCAAATGCTTCGTTTAATTCTATAACATCGATATCATCAAGTGATAATCCTGCTTTTGCCAATGCTTTTTTGGACGCTTCAACTGGGCCAATTCCCATGATTCGTGGTTCTACACCAACAACTGCGGAACTTACAATTCTTGCTAATGGTTTTAGATTGTATTTTTTTACGGCATCTTCTGACGCTATAATTGTTGCTGCTGCTCCATCATTTAAACCTGAAGCATTTCCGGCTGTGACACTTCCACCTTCTTTTTTAAAGGCTGCTCGTAATTTTCCTAATACCTCAAGTGAAGTGTTTGGTTTTACAAATTCATCTTTCGAAAAAATGATTGGGTCTTTTTTACGTTGAGGAATTTCAACTGAAACTATTTCTTTATTTAGACGTCCATTCTCTTGGGCTTTTGCAGCCTTCATCTGGCTCCAATAAGCAAACTTGTCTTGGTCTTCGCGAGAGATATTATATTTCTCAACAAGGTTTTCAGCGGTATTTCCCATTCCATCTGTTCCATACATTTCGTGCATTTTCGGATTGATAAAACGCCAACCAAAACTAGAATCGTACATTTTAGAATCATTACCAAAAGCACTCGATGATTTTGCAATGATGTAAGGGCCTCGTGTCATATTCTCAACTCCTCCAGCTATAAATATATCGCCATCACCAGCTTTTATGGCTCTATTTGCATGAATAATGGCTGATAAACCAGAACTACATAAACGATTGACTGTTTCGCCTGGAACAGAATAAGGCAAACCAGCTAATAATGCTGACATTCTCGCTACGTTACGATTATCTTCCCCTGCTTGGTTTGCACATCCTAAAATGACATCATCATAGGCTTCTTTTGGAATGTTTGGATTTCGTTTTACAACTTCTTTAATCACTAATGCTCCTAAATCGTCTGTACGAACAGCAGATAATGTTCCTTTATAACTACCTATTGGTGTTCTAATTCCGTCTATAATATATGCTTCTTTCATATTAAATTTAATGCCGATTGTTTAAAAACCTTCAATCGTTAATCATTTTATCTATTTCTGCTATAATATCATCGCCTATAGTCTGTGCTCTTCGGTAAGGGCCAACAATACTTCTTTCTTGGTTTGCTGCCTGACTTACTATATTTCTATACGCTGACGAATTATGTGTATTTTTAAATTTTTCGATAATATCTTCTTTCGTTACTCTAGTGGCCTCAAATTCTTTTGGATTCATAAAAAAATATGCCATTGTTAAACTGCGGTCAAACTCATATGCTTGTTTAGCCTCCAAAGATTCTACAAACTGGTTATAACTTTTCTCTGCTTCTTCTATTTGATAGATTGTTGCATAATAGTTAATGATTAAATTATTTAAATCAGTTCCATTAATTATACCTAAATATGGTGAATTTTTTAAAGCATCATAACCACTTATATTCGCCTTAAAATAAAAATCTACATAAGCAGACATGGCATTCCTCGTATCGTCAAAATTAAATGTCTTATTCAAAATATTAAGTCGCTCTATTTTACAATATTTGACCGTTATTTCTCGTCTTTCAGATAGAGAATCTAAAACCTTTAAGTCTCCATTTATATTTTCTTTTAAACTGGACAAGTATTGATTGAGCTCTATTTTACCTTTTTTTTCTTCATTCCAATTATTAATTTGAAGCGCAATAAGAATACCTATAACCACAAGGATAATTTCTCCAATAGCATACTTGAAATACTTACCTGTTCTGCCAGTTTCCATTAAATTAAATCTTATTTGTCTAAAAAATTTTATCACTTACTCTTCCCATTCTTTTTGAGTTCTATATACAACACCTTTAAAAAGTGCCACCAACTCGTCTCCTCGTTTTACTTCAACTATATTAAATCCAAGTTTGTTATTTACTTTTTCAATCACAGATTCAGCTATTAAATAATCACCTTCGTTTAATGCTTCAATGTGATTTATACTTGTTTCTATTGACACAGCATATTTGCCATGTGTATTAGCTGCAAAGCCAAAAGCCGTGTCTGCCAATGCATAACTAATTGCTCCATGTGCTTTAAACATGCTGTTCAGCATTTCTTTTCTAACTGTCATTGCCACTCTACAACGACCAATTTCACATTCTAAAATTTCAATTCCTAACCAAGTGCTAAAAGCATCAAGATTTAACATTTTATGTGGGATTAATTCTCCTTTCATATTTAATCCTATAGCTTTTTAGACACCCCTAAAGTCCCCTCAAGGGGACAATTGTTCGAATTAAAAAAACGTTTTATTTTCTTTGTTCATTTTACGTAATAATGGACTGCAACGATATCTGTCTTCGTGGTATTCATTATACAATTCGTCCATTTTATTTACGCACCAATCTATTCCTTTTTCGTTAGCCCAAGCCAATAAACCTTTTGGATAATTAACTCCTTTGGTCATGGCATTATCTATGTCTTCAGCTGATGCGATATTTAAAAACAAAGCATCAGCAGCTTCGTTAATGAGCATGACTAAAACTCTGTTGAAAATTTGTTCTTTTAGAGACTCTTCGACTGCGCTCAGAGTGACATTTGAGGTTTCGATTTTCTTTCCATTTTCATCATAATCATAGTAACCCTTGCCGGATTTTCGTCCTAAATAACCAGCTTCGGCAAAACGTTTTTGTGTGAAAGCTGGCTTGTATCTTGGGTCGAAATAGAAAGCAGTAAATACCGTTTCGGTTACTGTGTAATTGACATCATTCCCAATAAAATCCATTAACTCAAATGGTCCCATTCTAAAACCTCCCAAAGTTTTTAAACTATGATCTATAGTTACAAAATCTGCCAGTCCTTCTTCATAAATCCGTAAAGATTCTCCATAAAACGGTCGAGCCACACGATTAACAATAAAACCAGGTGTATCTTTAGCCACTGAAACTGTTTTTCCCCATTCGGCAATAATTTGAACAGATTTCTCCAGCGTTTCATTAGATGTTTGTATCGCTGGAACCACCTCAACTAGTTTCATTAAAGGTGCTGGGTTGAAAAAATGAATTCCAATGCAACGTTCTGGGTTTTGCAACGAGGAAGCAATTGATGCTATAGATAAACTAGAGGTGTTTGATGCGATGATGCAATCATCAGACACATAAGTTTCTAATTCTGAAAACACTTTTTTCTTGATATCAAGGTTTTCAACAATGGCTTCAATCGTCAAATTTGAATCTGATAAATCCTTCAGGCTATATACATAACTAATATTTGACTGAATTCTATCTTTCTCTTCAGAATTGATTCGCCCTTTTTCAATGAGTCTATTCAATATTTTTTTTAAGGCACCTTTTGATTTATCTAAAGCTACTTGGTTTGTATCGTATAATTTCACCTTACAACCAGAAGTCGCAGCCACTTGTGCGATACCACTTCCCATTGTTCCACTTCCTATGATTCCTACGTTTATTCCCATCTTCCGTCTTCCCAAATGGAAGAAACTTTTTAGTTAAACTTCAATTTTCAAATTTACTTTGTTCTCGACTGCGCTCGAACTGACAGTAAAATTGTTGATGAAATCCTGAAACAAGTTCAGGATGACAAACCTTTAAAACGGAAGGTTTGTCACATCTACATTTCCGCCAGAAATAATAATTCCGACGTCTTTATTTTTAAATTGTTCTTTTTCTTTTAATAACGCTGCAAATGCGACAGCACTTGATGGTTCGATGATTATTTTCATTCGTTCCCAAATTAACTGCATAGCATTAATAATATCTTCTTCTTCTACTCTAATTATTTTGTCAACGTTTTCCTTTATTATTGGGAAATTTCTATCTCCTAAAAAGGTTCTTAAACCATCTGCAATGGTAGTGCTATTAGCATCGTTATATTCAATCTTCCCACTTTTTAAAGACCGATATGCATCATCTGCATTTTTTGGTTCTCCACCAATTACTTTACAGGTATCAGAAAAATATTTTGCTGCCAATGCTGTTCCTGCTATGAGTCCACCACCACCAACTGGTGTAAAGATAAAATCTAATTGTGGTTGCTCTTCTAACAGTTCGATAGCAGCAGTTCCTTGTCCATGAATCACATCATCATCATTAGATGGATGGATAAATGTTGCTCCAGTTTCTTGCTTCACTTTTTCTGCCATTTGCTCACGAGCTATAGGTGTCGATTCGCTTTCAATGATATTTCCTTTATAACCTTTTACTGCATTCTTCTTTACTTGAGGAGCATTTTTAGGCATTACGATATAGGCTTCTGTTCCAATTTTGTTTGCTGCTAATGACAATGCTTGAGCAAAATTACCAGAGGAATGTGTTACCACACCTTTGCTTTGTTCTTTTTCAGATAAATTTAAAATAGCATTTGTTGCACCACGCATTTTAAAGGCTCCCATTTTTTGAAAATTCTCACACTTAAAAAACACATTGCAACCTGCTATCTCATTTATTAATTGCGATGATAGCACAGGTGTTTTGTGAATGTATGGCTTTATACGATTATGTACTTGTATTAGGGTTTTCTTTAGGTTGTCCCCTTGAGGGGACTTTAGGGGTGTTTTTAATAATTTGATTTGTTCTTCTAGCGATAATGAAACACTAAACATATTGTTTTTAACATCTAAATCGTTAAATCTAATGAACTTGACCCCATATTCTTCAAGTTTATTTTGTCTGTTTTTATCTTCGAAATATCTGTAATCATGTGAATTACCATCAATTTCAATTGCTAACATTAATTCGTGGCAATAGAAATCAACAATATAGTCCAGCATTGGGACTTGCCTATGAAATTGCACTCCCAAGGCTTTGTTTTTTATGTTTTTCCATAGTAATACTTCAGATAGTGTACTGTTTTTTCTTAACTGTCTTGCGTATTGTTTTAATTTTGGATTGTATGGAATTATTTTGTTTCTCATAGTTTATTTACACCTCTAATGAGCTATGCTCGGTATCTTTACTAAATAAATATTCATTTAATTTATTAACACCCCTAAAGTCCCCTCAAGGGGACAATCCATAAATTAGAAGTATCTAGTTTAATTTAAAATTTCAATTTCCTTTAAAATTTGGTTTACGTTTTTCTATAAATGCTGTGACTCCTTCTGCATAATCTTCAGTTCCAGCTGCTTCTATTTGTAATTTTGATTCTAATGCTAATTGCTCTTCTAAAGTATTAGTCAATGATTGGTTAAATGTTTGTTTTATCAATCCTAACGCTTTTGTTGGCATGTTTGCTAGTTTTTGAGCGATTCTTTGAACGGTTTCCTCAAACTCTTTTGAAGGAACGAATTTATATATCATACCTAATCGTTCGGCTTCTTCAGCACTTATCTTATCTCCTAACATCGCTAGAGCTGTGGCTTTTTGAAATCCGATTAATCGTGGTAAAAAGTAGGTGCCAGCACTATCAGGAATCAACCCTATTAAACTAAAGGCTTGTATAAAATGTGCTTTTTCATGAGCTACTACAATATCGCAAGCCAAAGTAATATTTGCTCCTGCGCCTGCTGCAACACCATTAACTGCTGCAATGATTGGTTTTTCAATGTTTCTAATTCTTAAAATAATTGGATTGTAGTGTTCTTCTAGAATTTTTTTGAAACCAGGATTTAACTCTGGAGAGGTAACTTCTTTTAAATCTTGACCAGCACAAAACGCTTTTCCGTTACCAGTAAGAACAATAGCTCTAACTTCATTATTTGTTTCGCAATCATCGAGAATACTTTGTAAGCTTAATGCCATTTCTCGATTAAAGCTATTGAATACTTCTGGCCTGTTGAGCGTGATGTACGCTACTTTGTTTTCAATTTTTAATAGAATTGAATTGTTCATATTACATAATCTTTTTATCTACACACCCCTTTTAGAGCTACGCTCTGTATCTTCAATGAAAATATATTTTCATTTCGATAATCCTCAAGGGGACATTTGACGTAATGACGTTTACTTCAAACATTTAAAATAATCAAAAGGTTCTTGACAGTCTTCACATTGAAACAATGCTTTACATGCTGTTGAACCAAATTGACTTACTAAATTTGTGTTTTGCGAACCACAATTGGTACACTTCACTATTTTTTTATTTCCTAGTAATGCGTCTTTGTCAGCTTCTGCTTCCAAAGGTGGTGCAATACCATATTTTTCAAGTGCATCTCTGCCTTCTTCAGAAATCCAATCGGTTGTCCAGGCAGGTGTTAATACCAAATCAATATTTACTTTATATCCAGCTTTTTTAAAAGCTGTTGTAATATCATCAGCAATCACATCCATAGCAGGACAGCCACTATATGTTGGCGTTATTTTAATCAACACTACATCATCTACGAGCTTTGCATAACGAACCACTCCCATATCTAAAATCGTTAACACAGGAATTTCTGGGTCGGATACTTTATCCAGAATTGGAATTAATTCGGTATCGATGTCGGCATGTTCAATCATTTACTTATTCATTTATTTACCAAGACATGTTTGGATATGTTCTTTGCATATATTGTAATTCGGCTAAAATATATCCCATGTGTTCTGAATGAATGCCTTGTTTTCCTCCTTTTTGAAAATACTTTAATTCAGGAACATCTAGTGTTGCTTCATTTAAAATTTCTGAAACATTATGATAATAGGTCTCTTTGAGCTTTAATGTATCAACACCAATGTTTTCGGCAATCATTTTTTTATCTGCAGTTGTTTGATGGAATAATTCATCAGTATAAGTCCAGAGGTCATTTATAGCATTTTGAATTCGTTTATGACTTTCTTGAGTTCCATCGCCTAAACGTTTTATCCAATCGGAAGAAAAACGCAAATGGTATGATACTTCCTTAATTGATTTTTTTGCAATGGCAGCCAATGTTTCATTTTTACTATTTTGAAGCTCGGTTAGGAACATAAAGTGATAGACATCGAACAAAAACTGACGTGCTATAACATAACCAAAATCTGTATTAGGCTGTTCTACCAATAACACATTTACATATTCACGTTCTGGTCGCATCATCGCAATGGTATCTTCGTTACTTCCATTATTAGCAATTTTAGCAGCATATTGATAATAGCTTCTCACTTGACCAAATAAATCCAAAGAAATGTTGGTCAATGCAATATCGGTTTCAAGACTTGGTCCATGTCCACATAATTCTCCTAAACGCTGACCAAGAATTAAGCTATTGTCTGCTATACCTAATATGTAGTTGTATAAAAGCCCCTTCTGCCCTTTGGGCATCTTCCCCAAAGGGGAAGAAAATGCCGAATTTATAATTTCTTCTTTCATGTTGTTTTTATTTGAAGCTCTTTACAAAGTTTAGGTTCAAATTTAGGTTCAGTTTATGAGATTCCTGCCTTCGCAGGAATTTTACATGTGTTTTATTTCGTCTGGTAAATCGTAAAATGTTGGGTGACGATATACCTTATCTTGTGCTGGTTCAAATAATTCAGCATTTTTTTCAGGGTTTGAAGCGGTAATATTTTTTGACT
>CALZKX010000002.1 GCA_945788155.1 uncultured Flavobacteriaceae bacterium | reverse complement strand
TGAACCAGTACCAGCTGATCCCCAGAAATAATCGAAGTTTCTATTTAAATCTACGCCTCTAGAGGTTGAGGTATTACCAGTGCCTCCTGTGTTTGGTCTTAAGTTTTTACGTTGCATGGCACCTCCACTTGAAGATACATGTTCATTCCACCTTAAACCATCTGGATTTACAACAGGTATAAAATATAATTCGTTATTGTCAACTAGATTTTTAATAGCTGGATTAGTATCATAGTTTTCAAGTAAATACCACATAAAGTAAATGTTACCCATTAAACTACTTACTTCTCTAGAATGTAACATTGAAGTATATAAGGTTTGAGGTCTTGTTCCTTTTGGAGTTGTATTTTCGTTACCTGTAATTCTTACATAATATATTGTTTTTGGATCCCATCTTGAAGTTCCTTGTCCTGAATAGGTTAGCCCATTATTTGTAATAGTGCTTGCTGGATTACCCCAAGTAGTTTTATTTGTTGCTGAAGCATCTTGTTTAGGTGAAATTAAATTTGGATATAAGGCATACATTTGGTCTAGTTCTGCTTCTGCTTCACTAAGAGTTAAGCAACCACCCATACTACCAAGGTTAAAATTGGTAGGTACTGCCCAATCTATTTCACTTGCTCCTGTATATTCTAAAAAGTTGTCTAAAGCAGCACTGGATATAGATGATCTTAAAGCTTTTGTTTTTGTTTTTTCTTTTTCGAGTTCTATTAAGGCTTTAGAATAAGTTTTCTTAATACGTTTTTTATAAAAATCGGTCAAGTTCTCAACTTCAACATTGAAGTTTATTCCATTACGACTTAATATATCTAACTCAGATTGAGATAACTCTAGCGTAACTTTTTCGTCACCATGAATTGCACCACATCTTAAGTCAACTCCTTGAGTGATAAGTTTTTGATATGTTTCTTGGTTTGTGTTGTTAACGGTAACTCTTTTATAAGTCTCTTGAGAGAACGATATTTGAGTTGATGCGAATGCAATTAATGCAGTAAAAATAATTTTTTTCATTGGGGTTTTATTATGAATTAATTTTAATTGACTATGCAATAGTATAAAAAAACTCCATAAAACGCAAAAAAACACGATGAAATACATATATTTAACATACTAATAATGTAATATATTGATAATAAAGTGTTTAAAAATAATAGTAATGTTTTGATTTTATTAAATAATAATCCTGTTTGTTGAAAACAAATAAATTTTGAATAAATAAAAAAGCAGCTTAGAAATTTTCTAAACTGCTTTTTTTTGTAGCGAGACCGAGATTTGAACTCGGGACCTCCGGGTTATGAATCCGACGCTCTAACCAACTGAGCTATCTCGCCATATCATTGCGGCTGCAAATATAAAAACAAAATGTTTGAGAGCAAATATTAACCCAACAAAAATATTTTTAAATTTTAGTTTTAAAACTACATAATTAATGTATATATTAACCATCTAATTTTTTTAGGATTTATGGATGATAAAATAAAAATCGACTTAGAATTTCCAATACACGCATCACCTCAATTACTATATCAATATATTTCGACGCCATCTGGATTGTCTGAATGGTTTGCAGATAATGTAAACTCACGTGGAGAGCTTTTTACTTTTATATGGGACGACAGTGAAGAACAGGCTAAACTTTTAAGTAAAAAGAATGGAGAACGTGTAAAGTTTAAATGGCAAAACGGAGAAGAAGATAACACCTATTTTGAAGTTAGAATTCAGGTTGATGATATTACAAAAGATGTATCGTTAATGGTTACAGATTTTGCCGATGAAGATGAGATTGATGAAGTTAAAATGCTTTGGGAAAATCAAATTTCAGATTTAAAACAGGTACTAGGTTCAGCATAACCATTCTCATTAAATAAACTATATTTGTCCCGTCCCGATAACTATCGGGATTACTTGGGACTTTTTTATGGTAAATAATAACGGACATATACTTAAGGAAATAGATGTTTCTTTATCTGTTAATAATAGAGGTTTTAACTATGGCGATGCTGTTTTTGAAACCATTAAAGTATCGCATTCAAAAATACTTTTTTGGGAAGACCATTACTTTAGGTTAATGGCGTCTATGCGTATTTTAAGAATGGAAATACCTATGAATTTCACTTTAGAGTTTCTTGAAAATGAAATTTTAAAGCTTGTTGAGGCTAATAGCCAATTGCAACAATCTATTAGAGTGAAACTGGTGGTTTTTAGAGAAAGTGAAGGGTTATATACACCTAATACAAATAATATTTCTTATCTCATATCCAGTAAAACATTAAATGATAATTTTTATCAGTTCAACGACAACACTTATCGAGTAGATCTTTATAAAGACCACTATTTGTCGCCTAGTTTATTATCTACATTAAAGAGCAACAACAGGCTTATTAATGTTATTGGTGGGATATTTGCCAAAGAAAATAGATTGGATAATTGTTTATTATTAAATACCAACAAGAATGTTGTTGAAGCATTAAATTCTAATATTTTTCTGGTTAAAGGTGTGCATATAAAAACACCACCTTTAAGTGATGGTTGCATAAAAGGAATTATGAGAAAGCAACTTATTGAAATAATTAAACTGATTCCTGAATATACTATTGAGGAGGCATCTATTTCCCCTTTTGAATTGCAACAAGCCGATGAATTGTTTTTAACAAATGTAATTTTTGGAATACAACCTATAAGCAATTATAGGAAAAAGCAATTTTCCACTGGTTTTTCAAAAAGTTTACTAGCTAAATTAAATGTAAAAGTAAGATTAGCTTAGTTATAACTTGGATCTTCGGGAGCGTTGGACCAGATACTGTATTCGCCACCTAATTCCAGCATTTTTTCTTTCCAAAAGGTCACATCGTTCTTTTCAATAATGGATTTTTTATAAACATTGGCTGCCACTATCCAAGTATTGGAAAGCAACTCACTAGCGAGCTGTTTATTTTCCCAACCTGTGTACCCTAAAAAGAACCTAATATCATTGTCGCTTAATGAATTGTTGTTAATGAGTTCGGTAACTTTTTCAAAATCACCTCCCCAATAAATACCATTTGATATTTCTATACTGTTTGGAATTAATTCGGGTATTTTATGAATAAAATAGAGATTGTCTTGCTCTACAGGACCACCATTATAAATTTTGAAAGTACCTACTATTTCTGGAATTAAATCATTTATAGTGTAATCTAGTGGTTTGTTTAAGATAAAACCTATAGATCCTTCTTCATTATGATCGGCTAATAAAATTACCGATCTATTAAAAGAGACATCTCCTAAAATAGATGGTTCAGCAATGAGCAAATGGCCTTTTTTTGGGTTTTGATTAACCATATTCGCTAAGTTTATACTTACAATCTAACACATATTTATTTAATAAACAACATTTCCCATAATTGATAAACTAAAAAAGACTCGTTAATAACGAGCCTTTTTATATAAACGTATGCTTATTTTTTAGTTTACAGCGTCACTTAAATCAGATCCGGCTTTAAACTTTACTACATTTTTCGCTTTTATTTTTATAGTTTTTCCAGTTTGTGGATTTCTACCGTCTCTAGCAGCTCTTCTTGTAACCGACCATGATCCAAAACCAACTAAAGAAACTCTGTTTCCTTTTTGTAATGCTCCTTCAATGTCAATTAATAGACCATCTAATGCTTTTTTAGCAGCAGCTTTAGTAATTCCAGCGTTTTCTGCCATTCCATTGATTAAATCTGTTTTGTTCATAAAATTAAGTTTTTAAATTGTTATTATTTGGGTTAACGTTT
>CALZKX010000001.1 GCA_945788155.1 uncultured Flavobacteriaceae bacterium | reverse complement strand
TTAAATTCGGTTTTAGAAGAAGCGATATCTCCTAGTAAATTTGAGATGTTAAATGATAGCTTAAAACAAACGCTTTCCTTATTAAAAGATTTTCTAACATCAAGAAATGACCTCAGCAAAATGGGAGTTGATATAATATATAACAAAAACGGTCTGAATACCGATTTTATGCTAAATCTAAATGCTTTTAAAGAAAACAATAATGAAAGATTTTATGTGCAACCACCTATATCAATGCATCCAGATTTTATAAAAAGTGATCTCGAATTCATCAGCTATATCAAGTCCTCAAAAACCTACGAAAAATTACACCAAGCTTATTATTTTAGTAAGATAGACGAAGTATGGATTACATATGGTCTATTAGGGTTAACGAATCAAACTATTGACTTACTTAAAAGAGAACTAAAAGAGCAATAATATATGATTAAATTCTTTAGGCAGAATAACAAATATCTTCTCTTGATAAACAAGTAAATACCTTAAATTTACAAAATGAACATCCAAAACTACATCAATGGCAATTTTCACAATCCAATACAAAATGATTGGTTAGATAACTACAACCCATCTAACGGAGAAATTTATAGTCAAATACCTAACTCTACAAAAGAGGATGTAGAAAACGCATATATCTCTGCAAAATCGGCTTTCCCAAGTTGGAGTCAAACAACTCTTGAAGAACGTAGCAGAATCATGCTAAAAATCTCCGAAGGTATCGAAGCTAATCTTGAAAAATTAGCAGAAGCCGAAAGTAAAGACAATGGAAAACCAATTTCTTTGGCCAAAGCGGTTGACATCCCAAGAGCAGCAAGTAACTTTCGATTTTTTGGCAATGCCATAACGCAATTCGCAAGCGAAAGTCATGAAAGCGTAGGCCAAAATGCGATAAATTACACCTTACGTCAACCTATTGGAGTTGTTGGTTGTATTTCTCCTTGGAACCTTCCACTCTATTTGTTTACATGGAAAATTGCTCCTGCTATTGCAGCTGGTAATTGTGTGGTAGCCAAACCAAGCGAAGTCACACCAATGACAGCATATTTGTTAGGTGATATACTTAAAGAGGCTGGCCTCCCAAAAGGTGTGCTGAATATTGTTCATGGATTGGGCACACGCACAGGACAAGCCATTGTTGAGCATCCAGATATTAAAGCGATTTCATTTACAGGAGGAACAACAACAGGAGCACATATTGCCAGAACTGCTGCACCAATGTTTAAAAAATTATCCTTGGAATTGGGTGGTAAGAACCCAAACATCATTTTTGCCGATTGCGATTATGATGATATGTTAAAAACAACCGTTCGTTCTTCGTTTGCTAATCAAGGTCAAATTTGCCTGTGTGGTAGTCGCATTTTTGTAGAAGAATCCATTTACGAGCAGTTCAAAAAAGACTTTGTTGAACGTGTTAAAAACATGAAGGTTGGTCATCCATCAAATGAAAAAACTAAAATTGGTGCCTTGGTTTCAAAAGCTCATTTAGAGAAAGTGTTGAACTATGTGGATATTGCGAAAGCCGAAGGTGGAACTGTTTTGTATGGTGGAAATAAAGTAATCGTTGAAGGTTACGAAAATGGTTATTATATGCAACCAACTGTTATTGAAGTTAAAACAGATGAATGTCGTGTTAATCAAGAAGAAATATTTGGGCCAATTGTAACGATTATGCCTTTTGAAACTGAAGATGAAGTGTTACAAATGGCAAACAAAGTTAAGTATGGTTTATCAGCCACATTGTGGACAAACGATTTAAAACGCACCATGCGAATGAGTAACCAATTACAAGCAGGCATTGTTTGGGTAAACACGTGGTTAATGCGAGATTTACGAACACCATTTGGTGGTGTAAAAGCATCAGGCGTTGGTCGTGAAGGTGGCTTTGAAGCGTTGCGCTTTTTTACGGAAGCGAAGAATGTGTGTATAAAGTATTAAAGCCCACCCCAACCCTCCCAAAAGGAGGGAGTGAGCTACAAATAAAAATAAATATTAATCAACTCTTTAATCCCAGTTGAGAGTTCCTCCCCTTGGGGAGGTTAGGAGGGGCTTATTATGAATTTAAACTTAAACAACAAACACGCATTAGTTTGCGGAAGCACAGCAGGAATAGGAAAAGCCACGGCAATGCAATTAGCAGAAGAAGGTGTTAATGTTACGCTTTGTGCTCGTAATGAAGAAAAACTGAAAGAAGTTCTTGCTGATTTACCATCCCATGGAAATCATAGTTATTTAGTGGCTGATTTTTCTAATCCAAAGGAATTACAAAAAAAAGTTACTGATTTTATAACAAAAAATCATGGGTTTCATATACTGATCAATAACACTGGTGGGCCACGAAGTGGATCTATATTGGATGCAAGCTTAGAGCAATTTGAAAACGCATTCACCCAACATTTAAAATGCAATCATGTTTTGGCACAAGCTACGATTCCGTTTATGAAACAAGAAAGGTTTGGCAGAATAGTTAATGTGATTTCAACCTCTGTTAAAGAACCAATTCCTGGACTTGGAGTAAGCAACACGATTAGAAATGCGGTTGGTAATTGGAGTAAAACCCTGTCGTTTGAAGTTGGTGCTTTTGGTATTACAGTAAATAATGTATTACCAGGTTTTACTGATACAGAACGTTTAACCGAAATAATAAAAGTAAAATCAGAAAAAGAAGGAACTACTTTTGATGAAATGGCCGAAATAATGAAAAATTATACACCAGCAAAACGATTTGCAAAACCAGAAGAAACAGCCAACGCCATTGTTTTTTTAGCAAGTGAAGCTGCCAGTTATATAAACGGAATTAATATTCCGGTTGATGGTGGACGAACAAAATCTCTTTAAAAAGCCCACCCCAAACCCTTCCTAAAGGGAAGGGGAAATTGACCGAATTATATTATCTTTAAAGCATAATATTTTATTAATTAAGTATAACTTTAACTCAAATTCCCGCTTTGAGTTTCTCCCCTTTGGGGAGATTAAGAGGGGCTTATCATGAAAAAATTAGTTTCTCCCTTAAATTTTAAACAATGGATTGAAGAAAACCGTCATTTATTAAAACCTCCTGTAGGCAACAAAGTGGTTTGGAAAGATGGCGATTATATTGTGATGGTTGTTGGTGGCCCAAACAGTAGAAAGGATTATCATTATAACGAAACGCCTGAATTTTTCTATCAAGTAGAAGGCGATATGGTATTAAAAATTATGAATAATGGTACTCCAGAAGATGTTCATATTAAGGAAGGCGATATTTATTTACTGCCTCCAAAAGTACCACATTCACCGCAACGAAGTGCCAATACTGTTGGGTTGGTGATTGAATATCCAAGAAAGAAAAAAATGAAGGATGCCCTGGAATGGTATTGCGAAAAGTGTAATGAACCATTATATCGTAAAAAGTTCAAGTTGGATGATATAGAAACAGATATGCCAAAGATTTTTGACAAGTTTTATAGTAACGAGAAAAAACGCACCTGTAAAAAATGTGGTGCTGTAATGGAGCCACCAAAAAAATTGTAACCTGAAGTATATTGTTGTTATTTTTAATGCGTTTATTAACCCAATCTGTAAAATAAAACCTATTGATGAAAACCTTAATTAAAGAATACAAAGCAAATCCGGATTTGGTATATCATACCTGGTTTATAAACAATGAAGAACGCCTAAAAGCATTTCGTTCTATACGTCGTGGTGTAATTCAGGTTATTACTGATATTAAGGAAGGCACATTTCCTAACGATTTTAAAGGCAGTTCTTTAGAATTTGTACTATCGTGCATTACAGAACAAAAACAAGTGTTTGAAGGTGCTTCGCACCCATTTTACTGGAAACCCAAATTAAGAATCCCTGATATTTACGAAAATCAGGAGCACAAGCAATATTTTGGTCAGTTTCTGGAAAATTGTTTAAATGCATCCAACGAAGACACGCTCTTAACAGAAATAATTAAGTTAGACTCAAAGCGCATAAAAGGCCTTGGTCCAGCTGTTGCCAGCATTTTATATTTTTTGCACCCAACTATAATTCCGCCTTGTAACACAGCAATTGTAAACGGTTTTAATATTTTGTTCGATGAAAAAGTTAAGTTGGGTTCATGGACCGAATATTTAAGGATGCGAGAACTTATTTTACAGCAAAACACAAAATACAAACAAGATTTATCAACAGATTTAGGAGCCATTAGTGGTTTACTGTTTGAAATAGGGAAGAAAAATATTTTAACAAGGAATACAGCTGAATTAACCGATAAGGATCGTGATAAAATTTTAAAACAGCTACAAAAAAGACATCAAAAAGTTGAAAATGAAAAACAAGAAGATCAGTTGCATTCAGAAATGCAGTACCATTTATTAAAAATTGGAAAAGCTTTGAATTACGATGTGATTGCCGCATCAAACGATCGCTCTAAAACCTATAACGGAAATAAGTTTTCGTTTATGGGAGTTGATAAATTTCCGGATGTAAATGTACCTACAGACACCTTAAACACTATAAAGTTAATCGACCTTATCTGGTTTGAAAAGGGAACAGATAGAATTGTATGTGCCTTTGAAGTGGAAAAAAGCACTTCCATTTATTCAGGTATTTTACGCCTTACCGATTTATCGTTTTCATTGCCTTCGCACCAATCCAAACTGTATATTGTAATTCCAAACAACAGGGAAAAAGAAGTAAAACTGCAATTAAACAGGCCATCCATACAAAACAGCGAATTGGAAATAATGTATATCTTAACATCCGATTTAAGGACACATTGTGATGCCTTATGTAAATTTGGCGACAGTCACCTTATTTTGGAAAAAATCGCAAAAAAGGTGGCGTATGCCACATAAAAAAACAGATGAATTAAGGCCATTTGCCCAACGGACATTTCCCCAAAGGGAAGAAACCAAAACTAAACATGAAAAAAAAGAGCAAAAATAATTCTTCCCCTTTGGGGAAGCTAGAAGGGGCTAAACTACGCATTAATGGTCACTCACACCTATTGCCCTATCCAGAGGAAATTCCTCAATTTATGAAGGATAAAGGCATTTTTTGGGTTGATAAAGACCGAAAATTCATGCTCCAAAAAGATTGGAATCGTCCAATAACGGATTCTAGTTTTTTCTTGAATGAAAAATTAGCTTGGATGGAACGTTTCAACATAGATCATGCAGTTGTATTGAATCTGTCACAACTCTATGGAAATGGATTGCGTGTTGAGGAAATGAAACAAGCCTTACGTTTTCAAAACGATTTTAATGCGAGAATCCAGCATGAAAATCCGAGTAAATTTACTTGCGGATTTGTGGTACATCCTGGATTTGTGAAAGGTGCTTGTTGGGAGATTGAGCGTTGCGTTGAAGAATTAGGACTTCAGCTTTTGTGCTTGCCAACCCATTACATGGATACCATTGGGACTTGGCGCTGCATTTTTGACGAAGAAAACGAGCCTATTTTTGAGCTGGCAAGCAAATATAATTTAGCTGTAGAAATCCACCCCTATGATGGTGAGAAATTCATAAAATTAGAAAATACCTCTTGGCGTTTTCATCTAATTTGGATGTTAGCGCAATGTGCAGATGCGTATCATTTTTTGACTTTGAACGGTTATCAGGATAAGTACCCAAACATGAGAACCTGTTTTGCGCATGGAGGACAATTGGCTCAAATTAATCTGGGAAGACGTATCCAAGGCTTTGATGGTCGACCGGATTTGTTTGAAGGTAAAAGCCATCCACGAAAAGCAGTTGGACACAAAAATATTTTCTTTGACACATTAGTTCACGATACTGGAGGATTACAGCTATTGATTAAAAATCAAGGCTCAAAGCAAGTGCTTATGGGACTGGACGATCCGTATCCTTTGGGTGAAATGGAAAGCGAGAAACAATCATCGTATCCCGGAAAAATTTTGGATTTGGCAATAGAGCAAAACATTATAAATGAAACCGAACGTGATACCATTTGGGAAGACAACGTCATACAATGGTTATGTGGTGATGATGAAAAGGCTAAAAAAGAACTCGTTAAAAGAATATTAAAAACTTAACATAGACCTCACAGGTTTTAAAAACTTGTGAGGTCTTTTTCATAGTGAACATTTTAAATAGGCCTCGACTGCGCTCGACCTGACAGAAAAACAATTTTATAATGCAATTTTTACCTGAAGATTTAGACGATTACATAGTAAAACACAGTCAGGATGAACCTGAATTACTACAACAACTCAACAGGGAAACCCACCAAAAGATTTTGCAACCACGAATGTTGAGTGGTCACTATCAAGGTCGGGTTTTAAGTATGATTTCTAAATTGGTGCATCCAAAAAACATATTGGAAATTGGTACTTACACAGGTTATTCCGCCTTATGTTTGACCGAAGGAATTCAACCTGAAGGCGAATTACACACCATAGATATTAATGAGGAATTGGTAGATTTTCAGCGCAACTATTTTGATAAATCTGGATATGGTCCTCAAATTTTTCAGCATTTAGGGAATGCTCTAAATATTATTCCAAAACTTGACATAACCTTTGATTTAGTATTTATTGATGCCGACAAAGAAAATTACTCTAACTATTTTCATGCTATTATTGACAAGCTAAACGCAGGTGGAATTATTTTATCTGATAATGTTTTGTGGAGCGGAAAAGTTTTAGAAACCAAATTTAAAAAAGAAGATACCTCAACACCAGCTCTAATTGAATATAATAAATTATTAAAGGAAGATTCGCGAATTGAAACAGTTTTACTTCCTATTCGAGATGGATTGACTATTTCAAGAAAATTGTAAGAATTATAATTTACGTTTTACAGAGCCAGTAAAGTCGTCTATTTCATCTTTAACTTTAGTAATCTCCTCATTAATACTGCTGGCAACATCAGTATCAATACCATGTTTGTCGGCACTTTTGGCTATTTCGTGTTTTATATCGTTGGTAGCATCTTTAAGAGTTCGCATACCTTTACCAAGGCCTCGAGCGATTTCAGGAATTTTATCGGCACCAAACACCATCACCACTATAAATAGGATAAATGCAATTTCGGCACCACTTATAAATAAAAAAGTTGCTTGCTGTAACATGTTTACAAATATAATGAGTAAGTATAAAAAAACCGACTTAAAAAAGTCGGTTTTAATATTTTATTATGAATTATTTTTAGTTCTTGCTCTTAAATTGATCAAACATACTTTGTTTAACCTCTTTTGGCCAAGAATTGTTAGATGTATCAATATCTGCGGTTTCCAAATCTGGATCTACTTTAATAGATACTATTTCTTTTTCAGATGCAATGGATTTACTTACTTCATTGTCGTTATGTCTCCAGATTTCAGCAGGGTAAGTTTCACGTTTTTTAGTTCCGTCGGCATATTGGTACTCAACAATAATTGGCATTACCAATCCTCCTGGTTTATTGAACGTCACGTTATAAATGTACTTAGGCGATTTAATGTTTTTACGCTCTTCGGCAGTAAAATTATCCATTAAATACTCGTTTAAAGTTGGAGCATTCTCTAGGGTTGACTTGTTTTTTAAAGCTTCAGTAAATTCTTCACTTCCTTCTTCTACCATATATACCAATGGAGGCAAATCTTCTACCTTCATTCCATTTCTAGTTGCAATATTTTCAACAATATTCTTAGGTGCATCGGTAACATACATTTTTTTTACTTCTTTAACTCCTATATCTGTCCAATCGGTCGTATAGAACCAACCTCTCCAGAACCAATCCAGATCCATTGCTGAGGCATCTTCCATTGTTCTAAAGAAATCTTCAGGTGTTGGGTGCTTAAATTTCCAACGGTTGGAATATTCTTTAAACGCGTAATCAAATAACTCTCGACCCATAATGGTTTCGCGTAAAATATTTAATCCAGTTGCAGGTTTTGCATAAGCGTTATTGCCAAATTGATAGGTATTTAAACCTTTACTCATAATTGGTGCCAAATAATCTTGGTCTGTACTCATATAAGGTACAATTTTATGAGCAGGACCACGTCTAGCTGGAAACTCAGTATCTCCTTCGGCTAAAGCATCTGGATATTTTGTTCCAAAATCACGTTCAGCGACATATTGTACAAATGTATTTAAACCTTCGTCCATCCATGTCCATTGACGCTCATCGCTATTAACAATCATAGGGAAAAAATTGTGTCCAACTTCATGGATAATAACTCCCATCATTCCATATCTTACTCTAGGATTGATTGTTCCATCTGGATCTGGACGACCAAAATTATAACAAATCATTGGGTACTCCATTCCCATTGGTGCACTTACAGAAATTGCTTTATGGTATGGATAATCAAAGGTCATTCTTGAATAAGAAATTAGGGTGCTTGCAACAGTTTTTGTTGACCAATCCTCCCAAAGTGGATTTGCTTCTGGTGGATATAATGAAACAGCCATAACATCTTTATTTCCAATTTTAACAGCCATCATATCCCAAATATGTTTTCTAGATGATGTCCAACCAAAATCACGCACGTTTTCAGCATATAATTTCCAAGTCTTTTTGGCTTTACTTTTATTTTTAGCAGCAGCTTCAGCTTCTTTTTGAGTTACAATTAGTACAGGTTTATCATAAGATTTTTTAGCTTTTTCATAACGTTTCATCATGTCTTTGCTAAACACCTCGCTTCTATTTATTAAGCGTCCAGTACCATCTAATACGTGATCTGCAGGAACAGTTATATTTACTTCAAAGTTACCAAATGGCAATGCAAACTCGTCACGCCCAAAAAATTGTGCATTTTGCCATCCTTCTACGTCGTTATAAACAGCCATCCTAGGATAGAATTGTGCCATTACATAAATTCTATTATCTGTGTCTGGAAAATATTCAAATCCTGAACGGCCTCCATCTTTTACGTGATTATTAATGTTGTACCACCACTTAATTTGAAAAGAAAACTTATCTCCAGTTTTCATTGGTTTAGGCAATTCAACACGCATCATAGTGCCATTTATCATGTGTGGTAAAGGTGTACCACTAACATCACTAACTTGTTGAATATTGAAACCTCCATCGAAAGTTTCTTCCATATAACTTTTGGAAAAACTTGATGCTGGTTGTAATTTTTGAGTACCACTGCTTTCAATTAAAGGGGTTTTTGAGTCTTTGGCTCTCATGTTTTGATCTAATTGCACCCATAAAAACTTTAATTGATCTGGTGAATTATTTGTGTAAGTAATTGTTTCGAAACCTGATAATGTTGCTTTTTCATCATTTAATTCTAAATCCATTTCATAATCAGCCTGTTGCTGATAATATTCTGGTCCTGGAGCTCCAGATCCTGTTCTGAACATATTAGGTGTAGCAAACTCATCATACAATTGTCTAAATTTGTTAATGTTTACATGACCTGGTTTACGATCAGGTTTTTCTTGCTCTTGGGCAAAAACGCCTACCGATACAAATAAAGCTGAAAGCAGGAAATACTTAAATTTTTTCATTAGTGACTATTTAATTGTTTAAAATTGAAAATTATTGGTTTAAGTCTAGTTGTAGATAAAATATGCTATATAAAGGGTTTATAAATTACTATGGTTGGTTAAAATTTGAATTGTTGAATTTAACAAATTTTGAATAGTTTTTAGTATTCTAATTAAAGTTTAACACTCCTTTATCATTTTGAGGGATGAGCATAAAGCTCTTGCTTTTAGAATTGATTTTTGTCTTGATTAAATTTTGTTGGTCATCAAAAACATCGAAGAGTACTTGGTTAACAATTTCGAAGGTGTTTACCTCTAAAACATCTGTTATTTCTAAATAGCAAAATAGAATATCGTCGTCGTATTCTTTTCCTATAAATTCGAATTGTTTCTTTGTATCGTTAATCGATATTTGTAGTTTACTGTTTAAATACTTTTGAATATAAGTATCTATTTGAGTTTCTTCTTTTCCAATATTTAAGGTGATATTTTCATTGTATCTTTCTCGCAGCATTTTTTCGAAATCATCAATGAAGATTCTCGTAATTATTTGTACCGATTGTTGCTCTTTTACATACTCGACCTCAGTGACGCTCACATAATACTTATGCGCTATTGTAAACGACATTAAAGGTATTACTATTAAAAAAACCAATAATTTATTTATTTTCACAACTATTTTTATTTTTTAAGTGCCGTTAACAAATGTACTTATTTTGTTTTATCGTTTGTTAGTATTTACTACTCAAAAAGTGTTCCATAATAAAATTAATTATCCTTTGATTTTAAATTGGTTTTATAGGCAGTCATTTTTTTTGCCAAAAATTCAAAAACCTCAATATCACTTTTGTTTTTACAACGTTTATCAAAATTTTCATCTTCGGAACAAAAATAGAAAAAGTCTGTTCGTAGTGATTCATCTAAAGGGTAAGTGATGAAAAAATCTTCGGTTAAATTTGCTTTTATTTTTTCTAAAAGAACGTCGTTATGTTCTTTTCTAACGCGTTCCTTGAGTTTTTTTGTTCTTCCTGTAACTTTGTTTAAGATTTTATTTAAGTTTAAACTAACTCCCAAACTAATAGTAACATATTTACCAGCATCAGCTTCGTATAACCTACGTTCGCTTTGGGTTTTCGTTTTTCCTGTATAACCAGGTATGCCAACATCATAAAAATCTATAGGTCGCTCTGCATCGGAGTTTTTAATGTCCGAGTCTAAACTACCTGTGAGTATTTTACCTACAACAACTTCGCCTAACTTATTGACTTTCTCTTCTAAAAAAACGATCATTTCTTTTTCTGTAATAATTTTAAATGTCACTAAAACCAATTTTAAATTATATTGTATTGAGGAAAACACTAAAGTATCTGACAGTTTTACCGGAATGGTAAATGCGCCTAACTTATTTGTAGTAGTAAATTTATTGGATGTTTTATTTATTACATGAATATTTTCGACATCAGCATTTCCAGCAATGATGCCTTCTATTTCAACTGTTTGCGAATATATTGAAGAGAAAATAAAGTAGAAAACAACTAAAAAAAAACCTTTAGTTTTTATCATTTCTAATTTTGATAAACTTTTTTTCTTGTTTTTTAATATAGGTTATAAATTCTAATTCCCTACCTGTGTCTAATAAAGAACGGTCAAAGTTATTCTCTTCGACATAATAAATAAACTTTACAACATCTTCATCTTTAATGCTTAGTACATTGGATAAATATTCTTTTGAATATACTTCTAGAATGCCTCTCTTTTTAAAGGTTGGAGCTTCTGTCTTGGCTTTATTGGATTTAAAAATTGGGATTAATAATTTTCCAAAAACATTTACAACATCAATACCGTTTACCAATCTAGTTTCATTTATGGCTATATTTTCAATTTCAGAAATATGGTCAGCTGTAAACTCGAATTTTTCAACACTTCCCAATCCAAAATAAAGCGCATCCAAATTAGGGTTCAATAATTCAATATTACTAGCGTCAAAAGATAAGTCACCAGTTAAATTATATGGCAAAATAAGCACCTCATCCAATTTATTGATTTGTTCAATTAAAAACACCGTAATCTCTTTGGTGTCTATCATTTGCTGTGTAATCTTTACCGAAAAATCTTTAAATTGTAGGGCAGAAAACTCAATAAGATCGTTTAGAGCAACTTTAATCGTAAATTTCCCATCCTTGTCTGTAACTGTTCCTTCTCCTGATGAGCTGTTAAATACAGTCACACCTTCTTTATCATTTCTTTCAACAATAACATTCCCCTTAAGTTCACTACGACTCTTGTTTTGAGAAAAAGTAATCGTACTTGTTAAGCAAATAAATAGTAAAATGGTCAAATTAGTTTTCATAGCATAAAGTAAGTGATTACTTATCTTAATTAAATGTAAATAGCTTTTAAACTTTTGTTAAAAAAAGTATTTACATAAATTTACAACAATATTTAATCAAATGAAAGAAATTTTTATAGCTAGCACTTCTACAGTGCATGGAAGTGGTTTTTTAGACTATTTATTACCTGATTTAGAAGAACTATTTAAGGGTACTTCTGAAATACTCTTTATTCCCTATGCCAGACCTGGTGGCATAAGTCATAAAGATTATACTAAAAAAACCCAAGATGCTTTTAACAAAATAAACAAAACTGTAAAAGGTTTGCACGAGTTCGCAAATACAAAGGATGCATTGAATAATGCCAAGGGTATTTTTGTTGGAGGTGGCAATACTTTTGTATTGGTTAATCAGCTCTATAAAAATGATTTAATAAGCACACTCCAAAAAGTGGTCTTAAATGGCACACCATATCTAGGAACCAGTGCGGGAAGTAATATTTGTGGCTTAACCATGTGTACAACCAACGATATGCCAATTGTATATCCTCCAAGTTTTAAAACATTAGGTTTTGTGCCTTTTAACATTAATCCACATTATTTAGATGCAGATCCATCAAGTACACACATGGGTGAAACTAGGGAAACTAGAATACAAGAATTTCATAAATTCAACACGCAACCTGTAATTGGTTTAAGAGAAGGTAGTTTTTTAAAAGTTACAAATGAAGATATTGTTTTAAAAGGTCCTTTATCGGCAAGGGTTTTTGTGTTTGGTAAAGAACCCTATGAAATAGTCACAAATACTAATCTTAACTTTTTAAGATAGAATGTTCCATAAAAAAACCTCATCGATTAAAATAAGGTTTTTGAGCGGGAGACCGGGTTCGAACCGGCGACATTCAGCTTGGAAGGCTGACGCTCTACCAACTGAGCTACTCCCGCAATACACTTGCAAATATATATAGAAAGTGCCATTTAGAGAAAAGAAAAAATACATTTTTATGTTTTTTACACATGTGACTTTATTAAGGCCAAAGTGTCAAAATTTTGATATAGTTTAAACTTTTGTATTTTAGGATACTTAAAACATTGACCATGAGAGGTAATCGTAAAGTAAGATTATTAATTGGCGCAGGAATCGTAATTTTCGCTCTTATTAAATACTGTTCAAGTGCTGAAACAAATCCATATACAGGCGAAAAACAACACATAGCCTTAAATGAGGAACAAGAAATTGCAATGGGTCTTCAGGCTGCTCCACAAATGGCACAACAACATGGAGGATTATATCCAAGTGAAAATTATCAAACTTTTGTAGATCAAGTTGGAAATCGCTTAGTGAATAATAGCATTGCAAAACAAACTGGTTATAAATATGACTTTCATTTATTAGCCGATAAAAACACTATTAATGCTTTTGCGCTTCCAGGAGGACAAATTTTTATTACTTATGCGCTTTTTTCAAAACTCGAAAATGAAGATCAGCTAGCCGGTGTTTTAGGTCATGAAATTGGACATGTAGTTGGTAGGCATTCTGCCGAAAGAATGGCCAATCAAGGATTAATGCAAGGCGTTTTAAATGGTGTTGCAGTAGGCATCGACCCAAATACGGCACAAGATGCGGCAGCAATTGGACAAATGATAAATATGAGCTATGGTAGAGATGACGAATTACAAAGTGATGACCTAGGCGTAAAGTTTATGATTAAGTCCAATTACAACCCTGAAGAAATGATTGGTGTTATGGAAATTCTAAAAGCTGCAGCTGGACCAAATAGGACTCCTGAGCGTATGAGCACACATCCAGATCCAGAAAACCGTGTTGAAAAAATTAAAGAAGCTATCAAAAAATATAGCAGGCAATAGCGCAAACGTTATCGTATTTTATTAATAAATCCTGTTAAAAAACAATTCCGATTCGTCGGAATTGTTTTTATCTTTGAAGGGTAATTAGTAAACCATGAACAAAAAAGTAATCTTGATGATTTTAGACGGTTGGGGAAAATCTCCAGACCCAAAAGTTTCAGCAATTGATAATGCTCGTACACCCTTTATAGATAGCCTTTATACTAAATATCCAAATGCAAGTTTACATACAGATGGATTACATGTTGGCTTGCCAGAAGGCCAAATGGGAAATAGTGAAGTAGGACACATGAATCTAGGTGCTGGACGCATTGTATATCAAGATTTAGTAAAAGTAAATCTAGCAGTAAAGAACAAAACACTACAAAACGAACCAATGCTTATTGAAGCTTTTACTAATGCGAAAGCACATAACAAAAACGTCCATTTTTTAGGGCTTGTAAGTGATGGAGGCGTACATTCTCATATAAATCATTTGTTTGGACTCATTGATGCAGCCAACAAATTTGGTTTAGAAAACACATTTATTCATGCTTTTACCGATGGTCGCGATGTGGACCCAAAATCTGGTTATGGCTTTATTACCGATCTAGAAAAACATATTGAGAATACACCTACCCAACTTGCTTCGGTTACTGGCCGTTATTATGCAATGGATAGGGACAACCGTTGGGAACGCATTAAACTGGCTTACGACGCTTTAGTTTATGGAAAAGGAGAACCTTCAAATAACATCCCAAAATCGATCCATAAAAGTTATGAAAACGATATTACTGACGAGTTTATTAAACCAATTATAAAAGTAGATAACGATAGTAAACCTATTGCTCCTATTTCCGAAGGTGATGTGGTTGTTTTCTTTAATTTCAGAACAGATCGTGGCAGACAACTCACACAAGCTTTAACTCAAGAAGATTTTCATGAGTATAACATGCATAAATTAAACCTACACTATGTGACACTCACCAACTACGACGAAACCTTTAAAGGTATTAATGTTGTTTTTAAAAAAGATAATCTTAAAGATACCTTAGGTGAAGTATTGGAAAAACATAACAAAAAACAAATACGAATTGCTGAAACAGAAAAATACCCTCATGTCACCTTTTTCTTTTCTGGCGGAAGAGAAGCACCTTTTAAAGGCGAGCAAAGAATTTTACGTGATTCACCAAAAGTAGCAACCTACGATTTAAAACCAGAAATGAGTGCTTTTGAATTAAAAGATGCACTTATTCCAGAACTTGAAAAAGGTGAGGTAGATTTTGTTTGTTTGAATTTTGCAAATGGTGATATGGTTGGCCATACTGGTGTTATGGAAGCAGCAATAAAAGCCTGTGAAGCTGTAGATAAATGTGTTGAAGAAGTTGTTAATTCAGCACTTAAAAACAACTACACAACTTTACTTATTGCAGACCATGGAAATTGTGAAACTATGATAAATCCAGATGGTTCTCCAAATACTGCTCATACCACCAACCCTGTTCCTGTAATTTTAATTGATACAAATCTAAAAACAATAAATGATGGTATTCTAGGAGACATCGCTCCAACCATTTTAGATTTGATTGGAATTGAAAAACCCAAAGCAATGACTCAAAATTCATTACTTTAGTCAAAATTTTCAATTTAAATGAAACTTTATAACCGATTAACAATTGCCATAGATTTTGATGGTACCATCGTTGAAGATGATTACCCAGATATAGGTAAACCAAGAATTTTTGCATTTGAAACTTTAAAAAAATTGCGAGAAGATGGTCATCGGTTAATATTATGGACCTATAGAAGTGGTCTAAAACTAGAAGATGCAGTACAATTTTGTAAAGACAATGGTATTGAATTTTATGCGGTCAATAAAAGCTTTCCAGAGGAACAGTTTGACTATACCAAAAGCCGTAAAATACACGCCGATATTTTTATTGATGATCGAAATTTAGGAGGTATTTTAGGATGGGGAGAAATATACCAAAAGCTCACTAACAAACCGCCAGAATTTTCAGGTTCAAAAAAGAAAAAAGGGTTTTTTGGTTTTTTTAAATAACGTGAGTTCGATATAAAAGTCATTGACTATAAGCTGATTGAAATAAAAACACCCCTAATGAGCTTCGCTCGGTATCTTCAACAAAAGCTGTCGCTTTTATCTCGATAATCCTCAAGGGGACA